>DXCY01000125.1 GCA_019115725.1 Candidatus Luteimonas excrementigallinarum | reverse complement strand
GGTTGCGCAGCAGCTTGCGATAGCCCTTGCCGCGCAGGCGCCGCTCCACCTCGGCCGCATGCTCCAGGGCCATGGCCACGGTCCACCGGGGGGCGAGACCGGCGTGCACCATCATCCAGCCCAGTTGGCGGTCGGCGTGCACCAGCGGCAGGCCGCGCAACCAGTCGAGCAGCTCGTCGCGGTCATCGGCGAACAGGATCCGGCGCAGGTCCGGATTGACCCGGCGCTGCTGGGCTTCGTCGCGCTCGGCGATCGCCAGCAGCGACAGGTCGTGGTTGCCCAGCACCACGCGGCACTGCTGGCGCAGCGAATGCACCAGGCGCAGGGTTTCCAGCGATTCGCCGCCCCGGTTCACCAGGTCGCCGCAAAGCCACAGGGTGTCCTGCGCGGGGTCGAAGCGGATGCGGTCCAGCAGTCGCCGGGTGGCGTCATAGCATCCCTGCAGATCGCCGATTGCCCAAATGGCCACGGTGTTCGTTCTTCCCGGTCAGTCAGTGCAGGGTGCGCGGCGCGGCCAGGGTGAACGGCGGGATCGGCGCGTCGAAACGGGTTCCGTCGTCACCCACCATGTCGTACTTGCCCTGCATGCTGCCCACGGCGGTTTCCAGCACGGCGCCGGAGGTGTATTCGAATTCCTCGCCGGGCTCGAGCCGCGGCTGCTGGCCCACCACGCCGTCGCCGTGCACCTCCTCCACCTTGCCGTTGCCATCGGTGATGATCCAGTGGCGGTGCATCAGCTGGGCGGGCAGGCGCCCCAGGTTGCGGATGCGGATGGTGTAGGCAAACACGTAGTGCTCGCGCTCGGGCGCGGATTCCTCTTCCAGGAAACGCGCTGCAATCTGGATTTCCAGGGTGTAGTCGGGGGTCTCGTCCATGGCGACAGTGTAATGGGCCCGGGTGAAGGGCTGGCTCAGGCCGCGGACGGCGTATTGGCGAGGCGGATGAAATCCTGCACCGGCAGCTGTTCGGCCCGCGACTGGGGATCGATGCCGGCCGCGCTGATGGTGGCCTCATCGCACAGTCCGGACAGCGCGTTGCGCAGGGTCTTGCGGCGCTGGCCGAAGGCGGCGCGGACCACGGCCGCGAAACGCGCCGGGTCGTCGATGCCGGTTTCGCCAGGCGGTTTGGGTGCCAGGCGCACCACGGCCGAATCCACCTTCGGCGGCGGCCGGAAGGCGCCGGGGGGCACGGTGAACAGCGGTACCACGATGCAGCTGGCCTGCAGCATCACGCTCAGCCGGCCGTAGGTTTTCGAGCCGGGCGGGGCAGCCATGCGCTCCACCACCTCTTTCTGCAGCATGAAGTGCATGTCGGTGATGGCGCCGGCGTGCTCCAGCGCGTGGAACAGGATTGGCGAGGAGATGTTGTAGGGCAGGTTGCCGACCAGGCGCAGGCGCGGGCCACCACCGGCCAGGGCGGTGAAGTCCACCTCGAGCACGTCGCGGTGGATGATCTCCAGGGCGCCCACGGTGCTCGCCGCGTGGGTCAGCGGTGCGATCAGGTCACGATCGAATTCAATCACCGTCAGCGCGCCGTGGCGGCGCAGCAGGGGCAGGGTGAGGGCGCCCTGTCCGGGGCCGATTTCCACCACCCGGTCATCCGGGCGCGGCGCGACCGCGTCGATGATGCGGTCGATATAGGCGCTTTCATGGAGGAAGTGCTGGCCCAGCGCCTTCTTGGCGCGGCCGAAGCCGGGGGCGGGTGAGGTGCTCATGCGGGTGTTTCCATCGTTCCTGTCCTCCGCCGCGTGGCAGCCAGGCGCGCGCAGGTGGCCATCGCTGCCATCAGGCTGGAGGGCGAAGCCTGTCCGGTACCGGCGAGATCCAGCGCGGTGCCGTGATCCACGGCGACCCGGGGCCAGGGCAGGCCGAGGGTGAGGTTGACGGCCTGTTCGAAGCCGCTGTGTTTGAGGACGGGCAGGCCCTGGTCGTGATACATCGCCAGCACCGCATCCACCTCCCGCAATTTGGCGGGGAGGAAGGCGGTGTCGGCCGGCAGCGGGCCGGACAGCCGCATGCCCTGGCCGCGCAGGCGCTCGAGCAGCGGCGTGATCACCTCGATCTCCTCAAGGCCCAGGTGACCATCCTCGCCGGCGTGCGGGTTGAGCCCGAGGACCGCGATGCGCGGCCGGGCAATGCCGAAGTCCTGCTGCAACGAGGCGTGCAGAATGCCCAGCGTGCGTTCCAGCGCCTGCGGGGTGATGGCATCGGCCACCTCGCGCAGCGGCAGGTGGGTGGTGACCAGCGCGACGCGCAGTACCTCGTTGGCGAGCATCATCACCACGTCGCGCCCGGCCCAGTCGGCCAGCAGCCCGGTGGTGCCGCTGTAGGCGATCCCGCCGGCGTTGATGGCGGCCTTGTGCACGGGCCCGGTGACCATGCCGTCGAGCTCGCCGCGCTGGCAGGCATCGCTGGCCATGCGCAGGGCGGCAATGACGCTGGCGGCATTGGCGGGGACAGGGGTGCCGAAGGCGGCCACCTGTGGATGGGGAATCTCGACCAGGCGCGCATTGCCGGGACCACTGCCGTCGAGCGACAGGGGCAGATCGAGCAGGTGGGCCGCGCGGAGCAGCGCGGCGCGGTCGCCGAAGACGGTGATGTCCGCGCCGCAGTCATGCTGCAGCGCGGATACGCACAGTTCTGGCCCTACGCCGGCCGGCTCGCCCGGCACCAGCGCAAGGCGGGGGCGACCCATCTCAGTCGTCGATGCCGGCGACGTCGCCGATCCGGATATCGACGTAGGCTTCGCTGCGCAGCTCGCGCTGGAAGCGGTTCCACTCGTCTTCCAGCTTGCGCTGGCCGATGCTCTCGCGGATCAGGTTGCGGCGGTCTTCATCGTCCACTTCGGCCTGGCGCGAAGCCACGCGCTGCACCACGTGCCAGCCGGCCTGGGTGCGGAACGCCTGGGACACGCCGCCGTCGTCGAGCGGGGCCACCTGGCTGCCGAACTCCGGGCCGAACTGGTCTTCGGTGAACCAGCCCAGGTCGCCGCCGTTGGCGCTGGTGGACTGGTCCTCGGATTCCTGTGCGGCCACCGCGGCGAAGTCTTCGCCGGCCACGATGCGTGCGCGCAGTGCCTCGGCGCGGCTCCGGGCCTCGGCGTCCTGGGCCGCATCCTGTCCGGCGCGGATCAGGATGTGGCGGGCGTTGTACTGGGTCACGGCGTTGCCACCGGCGTCGCGTACGTCCACCAGCTGCAGCAGCTGGAAGCCACTGGGGCCATGGAACGGGCCCAGCACGCCGCCGGGCTGCATGGTCGGCACCGCGGTTCCGAAGGCCGCCGGGATCTCGTCGATCCGGCGCCAGCCCAGGTCACCGCCCTCAAGGGCGTTGGGGCTGTCGGAGTAGCGCACCGCGGCCGCGGCGAACTCCATGTCGTTGCGTTCGATCAGGCCGAGGATGCCTTCCACCTTTTCCCGGGCCACGTTGATCTGCTCCGGCGTGGCGCCGTCCGGCACCGCCACCAGGATGTGGGCGAGGCGGTACTGGGTGCCGCCATCCTGCGAGCGCAGGGCGGCGTCCACCTCGCCTTCGCTGACCACGATCCGGGTCTGGGCGAAACGCTGGCGCAGGCGCTGGGTCATCAGCTCTTCGCGCAGCGAGCTGCGGAAGTCGCTGAACGTCATGCCGTCCGCTTCCAGCTGCATGCGCAGCTGGTCCACCGAGCCGCCGTTCTGCTGGGCGATGGCGCCGATGGTGGCGTCGAGTTCGGCATCGTCCACCCGGATACCGGTGGCGGAGGCGCGCTCGCTCTGCAGGCGCATCAGGATCAGGCGCTCCAGTACCTGGCGCTGCAGGATCGGCAGCGGTGGCATCTGGTCGGTCTGGTCGGCGAACTGGGCGAGGATGTTGCCCACGGCGCGGTCAAGCTCGCTGCGCAGGATCACGTCCTCGTCGACGATGGCGGCGATCTCGTCCAGCGGCTGGACCTGCTGGGCGTGCACGGTGCCGCACAGCAGCGCGGCGGCGAGGAGGGAAAGGAGGAGTTTCTTCATAGGGGGTCGAGGTAGTAGTCGTCCCCATCGTCGCCGTGGTCGCCCAGTTCGGACGGGGGCACCAGATAGAGGTCGTCACGGTAATAGCCGAGAATAGCACGGCGCAGGCGGTCCTCCATGCCCGGTCCGGCCGAGCCCAGGCCCTTCAGTTCAACTTCCAGCTGGATTGAATCGTTGGTTTCGCCCAGCCGGTTGCGCACGTAATGGCGGCCCACCAGGCGCACGGCCAGGCAGCAGCTGTCCCACTGGATACCGGCGATGCCCTCAAGCACCTGCTGGTCGCGCAGCGAGTAGTAGTAGCGGCCCACCAGACTCCAGGTGGCGTTGATCGGGTACAGGAACGAGAAGTCCACCTGCTCCAGCTGGCGGCGCCGGTAGCGGTAACCGAGGTTGATGATGCCGTCGTCGCCGAGCAGGTAGCGGGTACGCAGGGCCACCAGGTCATCGCGGCGGTCCTTGGGGTCCCACTGGTAGCCGGCGTTGAAGGTCCAGCGGTCGTTGATGGCGTAGGCGCCCTCGGCCACCCACGAGGAGCGGCCGGCCTCGATCTGGCCGGAGTTGGGCCGCAGACCCACCCGGGAATCGTCGAAGTAGCGGATCTGGCCTGCGCTCAGGCTCAGCTTTTCCTGCCCGTCGGACTCGCGCAGCATGCGCGTGGATACGGCCAGGGTCAGCTGGTTGGCATCCGACTGGCGGTCGGCGCCGGAGAAACGGTTGTCGCGGAACAGCTGGCCCCAGCTGAAGGTGAGGTCGCGGGTGTCGAACCGCGGCAGATCATCCTGGTACCGGTAGGGGACGTTCAGGTAGAACAGCCGCGGTTCCAGCGTGTGCAGGAAACTCTCGCCGCGGAAGGTGGCCTTGCGGTCGAAGAACAGGCCGGCATCGACGCTGGTGATCGGCAGGCTGCGGCTGGGAGAGGTGTCCGGCGCCGAGGCGTTGATGTTCTCGGCCAGCGCGTCGTCCAGCTGGTAGGCGGTGTAGCGCCAGGCCAGGCTGGGGCGCACGTACCAGGCCGCGCCTTCCAGCGGCAGGGTGACGTAGGGCTTGAGGTCGATCCGGCTGCCGCCCGGGTTGATGCCGCTGTCGATATGGGCAAATCGGGTCAGGTCGGCCTGCATGCCGGTCACCAGCCACGGACGCAGCGGCTGCTCCCAGTTGGCATACAGCCGTGGCAGCCGGTAGTAGGGCAGGTTGCGCTCGCGCAGGGTGTAGTCGGACAGCACCCGGTAATCGGCGGCTACCGCCGCGTCCCAATAGCGGCCGCGACCGTACACGCCCATGGTGCTCATGAGGGTGCTGGGCGAGGATTCGGCCAGGCTGCTGCTCATGTCTTCCAGATAGCGCGGGTCGCTGATCCAGTTGAGGTTTGCGCGCGCGTGCCAGGTGCCGTTGATGCTGTAGCGGCCGGTGTAACGGAACATGCCGCGATCATCCTCGCGCCAGTTCTCCGGGAGGATGCCTTCCTCGATCTCGCGCTCGCGTTCGCGCGGGGCGAGGTCGTCGGAGGGCAGGTATTCGAATTCCAGCGTGCCGCGTCCGGACTCGGTCAGGTAGCGGAACTCGGTGCCCAGCAGCAGTCCGCGGCGGCTCATCCACCGCGGCTCCAGGGTCATGTCGTAGTTCGGCGCCAGGTTGAGGTAGATCGGCTGGCGGTAATCGAAACCGTTGCGGCTGTTGTAGCCGATGGCCGGATACAGCAGACCGGTCTTGCGCCGGTCATCGATCGGGAACTTGAACCACGGCACGTACAGCACCGGCACCTTGCCCAGGCGCAGGGTTGCTCCGCGGGCCGTGCCGAAGCCTTCCTCCATGTCGATATCGATCTGCCGGGAGCGCAGCTCCCAGACCCGCTCACTGGGCGGGCAGGTGGAGTAGGTCGATCCGTACAGCGAGCCGTAATCACCGGTCAGCTCCGCGCGATCGGCGCCGCCGCTGCCACGCTGCTCGATCAGCTGGTAGCGCACGCTGCCGATGCTGTGCGAATCCTGCTGCTGGTCGCCCTGCAGCCGGTCGGCCACGATGCGCATGCCCGAATCCTGGTAGCGCACGCTGCCTTCGGCGGTGTAGGTGCCGTCCTGGGCGTCGAACATCAGGTTGTCGGCGCTGAGGAACTGGTCGCCACGACGCAGCGAGACGTTGCCGTCGTAATTCATCACCTGGTCGTAGACGCCGCTGAGTTCGTCACCTTCGATATCGGTGGGGTACTGGTCGCGGTCGGCGGCCGTGCCGCTGGGCGGCGGCGCGTCGGGGAACTCCGGCACCGCGTCTTCCAGCGGGCACAGGCGCCACATT
>DXCY01000011.1 GCA_019115725.1 Candidatus Luteimonas excrementigallinarum | reverse complement strand
AATGCTGGGCCAATCTGGCGGGCTGCATCCTGCTCGAGATTGCCGCGCCGGCGTATATGACCTACGAATCCCGGGCGCAGGACGCCGCCGCCCGCCTCCGGCTGCTGCAGGCGCTGGTGTGGATGCGTGGGCAGGTGGCAGATGGCGACACGCGCGATACCCGCGCGCTGCTGGCAGCAAGCCCGCAGCTGCCGCGGGGAGGGTCGCGCAGTATCGAAGTGGATGAGGACGGGACGGGTTTGCGCATGGCGCTGTTCAACCCGCAGCGCGACACGCACTGGGCGATTCCGCTGCCGCCGCAGCTGCACGTGCCGGCGGCGACCGCCACAAGCGGGCACTGAAGGGCCGTCAGCGCCCCGGCTTGCGTCGGGCGTAGACCTGCTTGCGCACCCGGGCGACCACTTCACCGGCGGCGTCGATCACCTCGGTCTCGAACCAGTGCAGGTATTTGGCGCCGTCCGCAGTGGCCGCGCGGATGGCAGCCAGCGCGGCTTCTTCCAACTCAAAGGCGGCGTGCACGGTGCCGCGGCCGGGCTTGAGGAATTCGATGGTGCCGGCCTGGTCCCACACGTAGTAATCGCGGCCCAGGCTTTCCTTGACCAGCAGCATCCAGAACGGATCGGTCATGGCGAACAGGCTCCCACCGAAGTGGGTGCCCACGTAATTGCGGTTCCACGGCCGCATCCGCAGCTCCACCCGCGCGCTGCGCCAGTCGCTTCCGATCGCCGCCACGTGGACGCCGGAAAACAGGAAGGGAGGCCACAGGTTCATGCCGTGGCGCAGCGTGGATGGCTTCATGCCGTGGCTCAGAACAGCAGCGAGGCCATCTTCCGGCGATAGCGGCCGACCACGGCGGGATCCTCGACGATCTGGAACGCGTCGATCAGTGCCTTGCGCGGCAGACCATCGTTGAAGTCACGATCGCGCTGCAGCATTTCGATGAACTGCTCCAGGCCGGCCTCGGCGTCGCCAGCGACGATCAGATGCACGCCCAGAAGGTGGCGGGCGCCCAGGTTGGCAGGATCCACCGCAATCGCGGCTTCCAGCTCGGCCGGTGCGGGTGCGTCGGCCAGCAGGGCGGCAAAGCTGAGCCGGGCGCGCGCAGCCACGGCGCGGTCATCGGTGGCCAGGTTGGCGGGCAGGGCGTCGAGCAGTTTGCCGGCCTCGTCGGTGGCGCCGGTGCGCAGCAGGGCCAGCGCGAGATCGAGCTTGTGGCCGTCGTTGTCCGGTTCGGCCTGTGCCTGGTCGCGCAGCCGCGCCACTTCGGCGTGCGGATCCACCGGCCTGGCGGATGCGGCCACCGCCGGGTCGGCATCGTCGGATTCGAAGCCTTCCAGCGCCGGAGCGGCCGGCTCGATACCGTTGCGCTTGAGGAACTCGCGCAGCTCGCCTTCCGTCACCGCACTGGCGAAGCCGTCCACCGGCTGGCCGTTGACCAGCAGGAACACGGTGGGAATGGAGCGGATCTGGAAGGCAGCGGCCAGCTGCTGCTCGGCGTCCACATCCACCTTGGCCAGCACGAAGGCGCCGTTGTATTCCGCGGCCACCTTTTCGAGGATCGGCCCGAGGGTCTTGCACGGGCCGCACCATTCGGCCCAGAAGTCGATCAGCACCGGAACCTGCGTGGATTTCTGCAGGACCCCGGTTTCAAAGTCCGCGGCGGTGGCGTCGAAGACGTGGGGAGAGGCGGCAGGCTGGTTGCTCATTCGGCTGTTTCCTTTTCAGATCCCACAAGCATGGTGGCGGTATGTCGGGAATCCAAGCCGCGGATATGCCGGGGCATGTGACGGCATGGCGGATTGGACCGCGCATGCGCGGCAACGTGCGGGACAATATGCGTTCTGCGAACACGCTGGAGCAGCGGAATGAGGCGATGGATGACGGCGGCCGCGGGCCTTGCAGGTCTGTTTTGCCTGGCTGCCGCAGTGGCGGCCGGCGCCGGCCTGGAGGGCTATTCCCACCGGATCCATCCGCTGGGTCTGCTGGGGGCGGATGCCGTGCCGGGAGCGCTGGCTTTCAACATTGCCGGATTCATCCTGCCCGGCCTGCTCGCGGCGCTGGTAGCGCTGGGGCTGTATCGCACGCTACCGACCCAGGCCGGGTGGCTGCCGCGGATCGGCGCCCGGATTCTGCTGCTGTCGGCGTTGGCCTTCGCGGCCCAGGGCGTGTTTTCGCTGGACCCCACCGATGTGGACGGGCCGGGCAGCGGGCTGCATGCGGCCGCATGGTTGGCCTGGTGGGTCGCGTTTGCTGCGGGTGCGCCATTGCTGGCTATGGGCATGCCGCGCATCCGTCTGGTCACCGGCGTGGCGGTGGTGATGTTGCTGGCGATGATGTTCATCCCGGCGACGCTGCTGGAGCCCCCCATCGCCCAGCGGATTGCGCTCGCTGCCTGGCTGCTGTGGCTCCCTGTGACCCTCGCAGGGACGGGCCGTGCGCGCGAAGCCGCGTGAATCCAGCTCCCGGCAGATAGCCACGCATCCGGGAGTGGGCGTGCCGGACCGCCGACGGGGCCCCGGCTCATACAAGGTCAGCCGTGGCGCAGCTTGAGCGCCAGGATGGTGCCCGCCAGCACGAAGGTGGTGATGTTGGCCAGGATCATCGGCCATGAGCCCAGTGCCACTCCGTAGGCGAACCAGAAGCCGATACCCACGGTGAAGATCACGTACATCCCCAGCGAGATTCCGCTGGTATCGCGGCTGCGGATGGTCTTGAGCGCCTGCGGCACGAACGCGATGGAGGTCAGCACCGCGGCGGCGTAGCCGAGCCATTCGATGCTCATGGGGCGTCCGCGTGCTTGAACACGGTGCCGTCCTTCATCACGAAGCGCACATCCATCACCGCCTCGATCGTTTCCAGCGGATCTGCTGCCAGGGCGATGATGTCGGCGCGCATGCCCGGCGCGATCCGGCCCTGGTCGTCAACGCCCAGCACCTCGGCCGCGTGGATCGTGGCCGTCTGCAGCGCCTCGGCCGCCGGCATGCCTGCTTCGACCATGTAGATGAACTCGCGCGCATTGTCGCCGTGCGGGCCCACGCCCATGTCGGTGCCGAAGGCGATCGGCACCCCGGCCCGGTACGCTCGGGCGAAGGTGTCCTGGATCTTCGCGCCGATGGCTGCCGCCTTGGGCCGGACGATCTCGGGGAAGTAGCCGTCCTCGCGCGCCTTGTCGGCGACGAAGCGCCCGGCGTGGATGGTCGGCACGTACCAGGTGCCGCGTTCGCGCATCAGCTGCATCACCTCGTCGCTCATGTGGGTGCCGTGTTCGATGCTGGTGACCCCGGCTTCCACCGCCCGCCGCATGCCTTCCTCGCCGTGGGCGTGGGCGGCCACCCGGTAGCCGTAGTCATGGGCGGTCTCGACCACCGAACGGATCTCGTCGACGGTGAACTGCGGCGCGTCGCCCGAGCGCGCATAGCTCAGCACCCCGCCGGTGGCGGTGATCTTGATCACGTCGCTGCCTTCCTTGTAGCGCTGGCGCACTGCCTGGCGGGCGTCCTCGATCGAGTTGATCACCCCTTCGGTCGGGCCGGGCGGACCCATCAGGTGCGAGAGCATGGAGTTCCAGCCGTTGCTGGGATCGGCGTGGCCGCCGGTGGTGGCGATCGATTTGCCGGCAGCGAAGATGCGCGGGCCCTTCACCAGGCCCTGGTTGATCGCATCGCGCAGGTGCGGGGTTACCTCGCCGCCCAGGTCACGCACGCTGGTGAAACCTGCCAGCAGGGTCTCTTCCGCATAGCCCGCGGCGCGAAAGGCGTGGTCCACCGGGTCCAGGCGGAAGCCCTCGGCGTAGCTCTGCGGGCTGGACTGGCTGCCCAGGTGCACATGCAGGTCGGTCCAGCCCGGCAGGCAGGTATGGGACTGCAGGTTGATCCGATCGCCGTCGGAAGTGTGAGCCGCTCTACCGGGCACCACGCTCTCGATGCGGCCCTCGCGGACTGTCACCGTGTGCGGGCCGAGCATGCGTCCACTGCGACTGTCGAACAGTTTTCCGCAGTCGAGGATCGCGACGCCGGCTGCGTTGGCAGCCGGGGCGCAGGGCAGGGCGGCGACGGCCACCAGCGTGGCGATCAGGAGTCTGTGCATGCGGGTTCCCCGGTCCGGAATCCTGCCATTAGAAGCACGGCCGGCCCGGACGGCAAGCCGGCCCAGCCAGATGGCGGGACTTTGTGCGCTGCGGTAGGCTTTCCGGTCCCCTCGCACAGTTGTCCATGCCCGTGTCCGAATCCGCTTCCCCTGCCGCCGACCAGGCCGGCTACCAGCCCGCCAGGGTTGAATCCGATGCCCAGCGTTTCTGGGATGACACCCGCGCCTTCCAGGTGACGGAGGATCCGGACAAGCCGTCGTTCTACTGTCTGTCCATGCTGCCGTACCCCTCCGGTGCGCTGCATATGGGCCACGTGCGCAACTACACCATTGGCGACGTGATCAGCCGCTACCAGCGCATGACAGGCAAGAACGTGCTGCAGCCGATGGGCTGGGACGCCTTCGGCCTGCCGGCTGAGAACGCGGCGATCAACAACCGCACCGCGCCGGCCAAGTGGACCTACGCCAACATCGACCACATGCGCGGCCAGCTCAAGGCGCTGGGCTACGCGATCGACTGGAGCCGCGAATTCGCCACCTGCTCGCCGGACTACTACGTGCACGAACAGCGCATGTTCGTGCGGCTGATGAAGAAGGGCCTGGCCTACCGGAAGAACGCGGTGGTGAACTGGGACCCGGTGGACCAGACCGTGCTGGCCAACGAGCAGGTCATCGACGGCAAGGGCTGGCGCTCCGGGGCCGAGGTGGAAAAGCGCGAGATCCCGCAGTGGTTCCTGAAGATCACCGACTACGCCCAGGAGCTGCTGGATGGCCTGGACACGCTGGATGGCTGGCCGGAATCGGTCAAGACCATGCAGCGCAACTGGATCGGCCGCAGCGAGGGCCTGGAGTTCGGCTTCCGCGTCGATGGCGAGAACGAGCTGCTGAAGGTCTATACCACCCGTCCGGACACGCTGATGGGCGTGACCTTCATCTCCATCGCCGCTGAACATCCGCTGGCGCAGAAGGCCGCGAAGGACAATCCGGAGCTGGCCGCCTTCATCGAAGAACTGCGCAAGGGCGGCGTGTCCGAGGCAGATCTGGACGTGCAGGAAAAACGCGGCATGGCCACCGGGCAGTGGGCTATCCACCCGGTCACCGGTGAGGACGTGCCGATCTACGTGGCCAACTTCGTGCTGATGGGCTACGGCACCGGTGCGGTGATGGCGGTGCCGGCCCACGACCAGCGCGACTGGGAGTTCGCCAAACAGTACGGCCTGCCAGTGCGCCCGGTGGTGGTGCCGCCGGCGGTGCATGACGCGCTGGACGAACTGGTGCGCGATGTGGCGGCCGACGTGGATCCGTTCCAGGCGGCGCTGTCCGGCGGCCATGTGGATGCGTACGACACCTCGGCCGCGGTGGCCGTGGTGCGCGAATACATGGAGCACATTGAACAGGAAGGCGCTTATGTCGAGCACGGCCACCTGATCAATTCCGCCGAATACAACGGCATGGACTTCGACGCCGCCTTCGACGCGCTGGCGAAGCGTTTCGAAGACGAGGGCATCGGCCGGCGCAAGGTCAACTTCCGCCTGCGCGACTGGGGCGTGAGCCGCCAGCGCTACTGGGGCTGTCCGATCCCGGTGGTGTACTGCGACGACTGCGGCGCGGTGCCGGTACCGGAAGACCAGCTGCCGGTGGTGCTGCCTGAAGACGTGGAGGACGCATTCGCCTCGGGCACGGTGCAGTCGCCGATCAAGGCCGACCCGGAGTGGCGCAAGACCAGCTGCCCGCAATGCGGCGCGGCGGCCGAGCGCGAGACCGACACCTTCGACACCTTCATGGAATCGAGCTGGTACTACGCCCGCTACACCTCGCCCGGTGCGACCGACATGGTGGATGGTCGCGCCAACTACTGGACCCCGGTGGACCAGTACATCGGCGGCGTGGAGCACGCGATCCTGCACCTGCTGTATTTCCGCTTCTACCACAAGCTGCTGCGTGACCAGGGCCTGGTGGACAGCGACGAGCCGGCCCGGCGCCTGCTCACCCAGGGCATGGTGATTGCCGACACCTACTACCGCGAAAACCTGGACGGATCGAAGAGCTGGTTCAACCCGGCCGAGGTGGATGTCACCCGCGATGACAAGGGCAAGGTGACCGGCGCGATCCTGCGTGCCGATGGCCGCCCGGTGGCGATTGGTGGCGTGGAGAAAATGTCCAAGTCGAAGAACAACGGCGTCGACCCGCAGGCCATGATCGACCGCTACGGCGCCGATACCGTGCGCCTGTTCTCGATGTTCGCCTCGCCGCCGGAGCTGTCGCTGGAGTGGAGCGAGGCCGGGGTGGAGGGCATGGCCCGGTTCCTGCGCCGGCTCTGGGTGCAGGTGGAAAAGCACGCCCAGGGCGGCCCGGTTGCCGGGCTGGACAAGGCCGCGCTGGACGCCGCCGGACGCACCCTGCGGCGCCAGCTGCACCAGACCATCCAGAAGGTGGGCGACGATTACGGGCGCCGCTACGCCTTCAACACCGCCATCGCCGCGGTGATGGAGCTGCTCAACAGCGTGGCCCGTTATGAGGATCCTTCCGGCAACGGCAGGGCGCTGCGCCACGAGGTGTTCCAGGCCATGGTGCTGCTGCTCAATCCGATCACCCCGCACACCTGCCACCGCCTGTGGCAGATGCTGGGCCACGGGGAAACGCTGCTGGAAGACGTGCCGTTCCCCAGTGTCGATCCCGAGGCGCTGGCCCGCGACACCGCCACCCTGGCGGTGCAGGTGAACGGCAAGCTGCGCGGCACCATCGAAGTGCCGGCCGATGCCGGGCGCGAGGCCATCCAGGCCCAGGCACTGGCCGAGCCCGGCGTGGCCCGCGCGCTGGAAGGCGTGCAGGTGCGCAAGGTGATCGTGGTGCCCGGCCGGATCGTCAACATCGTGGCCGGCTGAACAGTGCCCGGACCGGCGGCGGGCGCATGCACGTGGCCCACCGCCGGGTTGTTAATCTTGCCGCCCGTCGACCCCTCAGCCACACTGCACCCATGATCCGAGCCGCAACCGCCCTCATCCTTGCCCTCGTCCTTGCCGGCTGCGGTTTCCAGCTGCGCAGCGCACTGAGCCTGCCGCCCGATCTGGGCCCGATCCAGGTGGATGGCCAGGGGCGCTACAGTCCGCTGGCCGACTCCCTGTCCCAGGCCCTGCTGCGCGCCGGCGCCACGGTGGTGGAGGGTCGCGGCCGCAACGAGGAGGTGGCGCGGCTGCGGATCCTGTCCGAACGCTGGGCCAGCACCCCGATCAGCATCGACGCCCGCGGCCGCGCCCAGGAATACACCCTGCGCTATGCGGTGGTATTCGAACTGGTGCGCGCCGACGGCGAAGACCTGGTGCCGCAGCAGGCGGTGGAGCTGGCCCGCGACTACATCCAGAGCCCGTCGGACCTGACCGGCGCGGACAGCGAGCGCGAGCTGCTCAGCCGCGAGATGCGGCGTGACATGGTCGCCTCGATCGTGCGCCGGATCGACGGCGCCTCGCGCGAACTTTGAGCAGCCAGGCGCGGGGGCGGGGCCCGGCCAGGGGACGCGAGCTGTCCCCGGAGGAGCTCGCC
>DXCY01000124.1 GCA_019115725.1 Candidatus Luteimonas excrementigallinarum | reverse complement strand
TCGGGGCTACGCCCCCGACGCCCCCGACACCAACCCCGCCTCCATCCGCCGGTAATACGGCCACAGCGCCGCGGCCCTGGCGATGACGTAAACGATGAACGCGACCCACAGTCCGTGATTGCCCCAGGCCTTCGTCAGTGGCCAGGCGACCAGCAGGAACGCAGCCAGCGAAGTCACCCCGGCGTTGCGCATCTCCTTCGTCCGGGTGGCGCCAATGAACACGCCGTCGAGCTGGAACGCAGCCACCGAAACCAGCACATACACCGCAGTCCAGGGCAGATAGGCGAAGGCCGCCTCGCGTACCAGCGGCAGGCTGGTGAGCGCGCTGACAGCGGACTGGCCGAGCAGCAGGATGGCAAGCGAGAGCACCAGCGCGGTGCCAACCGCCAGTTCGCCGGTCAGGCGCACCGCGCGGCGGAAGCGCTCGCGGCTGCGTGCGCCCCAGGCCGCGCCCACCCGGGCCTCGGCGACGAAGGCGAAGCCGTCGAGGAAGAACGCACTGAACGACACCAGCTGCAGCAGGATGTGGTTGGCGGCGAGGGTCACATCACCAAAGCGCGCGCCGGCGTTGGCAAACCACGCGAAGGCCAGCAGCAGGCACACAGTGCGGATGAGGATGTCGGTGTTGGCGGCAAGCGACTGGCGGATGCGCTTGCCGTCGGCGATGCGCTGCCAGGACAGGAATGGCCCGCTGTCACCCTGCCGCTCGCGCAGCACCCGCCAGACAATGGCCAGGGCCACGCCGCAGGTGCTCCACTCGGCGATCGCAGTGCCCACGCCGATGCCGCGCACGCCCATGCCGAGATAGCCGGCAAACCAGATGTCCAGGCCCGCGTTGAGGCCGTTGAGCAGCAGCTGTACCACCAGCAGTTCGCGGCTGCGGCCCAGGCCGATCAGCAGGCCGCTGCAGGCGAACAGGGTCAGCGCCGCGGGCGCGCCCCAGATGCGGGTCTGGAAATAGCCCGCGGTGGCAGCTTCGACCGCCTCGCTGCCGTCCATCAGTGCCAGGTACAGGGCGGCCACCGGCCACTGCACCGTAATCAGGATGACGCCCAGCACCACGGCCATCAGCACCGCCCGGCCGAGGGCGGCGCGTACTTCAGGCTCATCGCCGGCGCCGGAGGCCTGGGCCACGAAGCCGGTGGTGCCCATGCGCAGGAAGCCGAAGCTCCAGTAGACGAAGTTGAACAGCAGCGCGCCCAGCGCCAGGCCGCCAAGATCGGTGGCGCTGCCGTAATGGCCGATGACGGCGGTATCCACCAGCCCCAGCATGGGTACGGCGGCATTGGCCAGGATGATCGGCCACGCCTGGCGGGCGACCGCGAGGCGGGTGAGGGGGGCGGTGGGGGATTTCGTCATGGCCGATATGATGCCGCCCCGGCCCAATGGCCGGGGCGGATGGTCAACTCATGGGTATCCCCCGCGTCGGCCGTAGGGCCGACCTACTGGCGGATGTCGGGCGTGTGCGATTCCAGTGCTTCGGCCAGGCCCGGCACGATCTCCGCGCCGTTGGGCACCTGGATGCTGGAGCCGGTGAGATCGCCAATGGGTTCGGCGCGCCCGCCAAGGCACTGTCCGAGGAAACCCTCGGCCACCGCGTTGAACGCCATGTTGTTTTCCGGACGGGCGAAGCCGTGGCCCTCGTCCGGGAACAGCACGTAGGTGACCGGAATCTCTTTCTCCGTCATCGCAGTGACGATCTGGTCGCTCTCGGCCTGTTTCACGCGGGGGTCGTTGGCGCCCTGGCCGATCAGCAGCGGCTTGGTGATGTTGTCCACGTGGCTCAGCGGTGAGCGCTCGGTCAACCAGGCGCGGCCCTCCTCGGTGCGCGGGTCGCCCATGCGCCGGGCGAGCTGCTCGAAGAAGCTGGCCCAGTACGGCGGCACGGTCTCCAGCAGGGTGTTGAGGTTGGACGGCCCGACAATATCCACGCCGCAGGCGAAGGTATCCGGGGTGAAAGTGAGGCCGGCGAGCGTCGCGTAGCCGCCGTAGCTGCCGCCCATGATCGCCACCTTGTCTTCGGTGGTGACGCCCTCGGTGACCGCCCACTGCACGGCATCGATCAGGTCGTCGTGCATCTTCCTGCCCCACTCGCCGTCGCCGGCGTTGGTGAAGTCCTTGCCGAAGCCGGTTGAGCCGCGGAAGTTGACGCTCAGCACCGCGTAGCCGCGGTTGGCCAGCCACTGGTCGTAGCCGCTGTAGCCGTAGTAGTCGCGGGCCCACGGGCCGCCGTGCACCAGCAGCACCATCGGCACCGCCGTGTCCGGCTTGCCGTCGCCATCCGGATCGGCATGTGCGGGCAGGGTGAGATAGCTGACCAGGTTCAGGCCGTCGCGCGAGGTCAGTTCCACCGGCCACATCGGCACCAGCGGCATGCCGTCCAGCGCCGGGCGGGCGGAGAACAGCTCCTCCAGCTCGCCGCTGTCGCGGTCGTAGCGGTAGTACTTCGCCGGCGCCTCGGCCGCCGAATAGGTCACGATCCAGGTCCGGTCATCCAGCGTGCGCGAGCCCACGCCGACTTCGCCCGGGCCGATCTGCTCCAGCTTCTCCAGGTCGGCGGCGATGTCGTCGTCCAGCACCGTCCACTCGTCGCGCAGGTAGTTGACCGAGACGGCCTGGACTTCGCCGGTGGCCGGGTCGGACAGGCTGCCGCCGATGTCGGCGCGCGCGTCCTCGTGCACCAGCGTGCGCTCGCCGCTGGCGGTGTCGATCGCGTACAGCGCCGAGGTGTTGCGGTCGCGCGAATCGAGCAT
>DXCY01000123.1 GCA_019115725.1 Candidatus Luteimonas excrementigallinarum | reverse complement strand
CTGCTCGCACCCGGGCAGGCGCTGCGGCGGAGCGGGGCTTCTGCTGGCGACGATGTGTGGGTCAGCGGTGAGCTGGGCGATGCCGCCGCCGCGCTGGCGCTGATGTCAGGCGGGAAAGAAGGCGCCCCGCTGTCACCGGCTGCCGATCCGGCCGGCGTTCGCGCACGGCTGGATCGTCCGCAGCCGCGCGTGGCGCTGGGCCGCGCGCTGGTTGGCATTGCCAGCGCCTGTATCGACGTATCCGACGGTCTGCTGGCCGATCTTGGGCATGTGGCTGCTGCCAGCGGCGTGGCTGCCCGGATCAATGTGGACGCCTTGCCGGCCTCCCCGGCACTGGCGGAACTGGCCTTGGCGGAACCGGTTCTGGAGCAGGAGCTGCGGCGGACCCTGCAGGCGACCGGCGGTGATGATTACGAACTGTGCTTTACCGCGCCGCCCGAGCGCCGCGATGCGGTGGCCGCGGCCGCTGCGCAAGCGGGTGTGCCGGCCACCCGGATCGGCTCCCTCCATGCCGGGTCCGGGGTGCAGGCCGTCGATGCGCAAGGTGCCCCGTGGGCGCCGCCGCGTGCCGGTTACGTCCACTTTTCCAGCTGAAGGCGGCCGCAGGCGCCGCGCGAACGCAGCGGGCCGGGGCAGTTGATCGGGATCAAAGCGTGGGCGCGGCCCGGTTCCTACCATGGGTGTCTCACCGGATAGCCGGCAACTCCCACAAGGCCCCCACGCCATGCGTACCGACCAGTTCCAGAAAATGCTGGTGGATCTGAATGGATCCACTTCCGATATCGAAGCCTCCGCGCTGATCTCCGTCGACGGTCTGATGATGTCCTCGGCCATGCCGCAGGGCATGGATGAAGACCGCGTTGGCGCCATGTCCGCCGCGCTGCTGTCCATGGGCGAGCGCACCGCACGCGAGCTGGCCCGCGGCAAGCTCGACCGCGTCCTGGTCCAGGGCGAGGACGGCTACGTGATCATGACCTCGGCCGGCGAAGAGGCCGTGCTGACCGTGCTGGCGCGGCCCAATGCCAAGCTCGGCCTGATCTTCCTGGACATCAAGCGCGCCGCCCAGGCGCTGGGCAAGATCATCTGATCCATGACAGACATTCTTCCGATCCCGCAGATGTCGCCGTCGGCCGAGGGTGACGCCCAGGCCACGGCCACGGCTGTCTACCACGATGGCAGCCAGCGTGAAATCCATTGGAACGACCGCGAGGAACCGTTCCCCAACGGCAAGCTGATCGTGTCGCGCACCAACCTGGACGGGGTGATCACCCACGCCAACGCGGCCTTCGTCGAGATGAGCGGTTATACCCGCGAGGAACTCATCGGCGTGCCGCACTGCGTGCTGCGCCACCCGGAGATGCCCCGGGCCGCGTTCAAGGACCTCTGGGAAACCGTCAGCGCCGGCAACAAGTGGCATGGCTACGTGAAGAACCTGCGCAAGGACGGGTCCTTCTACTGGGTCTACGCCACCGTGATCGCCAACGTGCGCGACGGCAAGGTGGTGGGCTACACCTCGGTGCGGCGCAAGCCCTCGCGGACGAAGATCGACGAGGTGGTGCAGCTGTATCGCGAATGGCTGGCAGCGGAGGATGCGGCATGACGTTCAACTTCCTGGTGGCACCTGATTTCCCGCCCGATCGCTTCTCCGGCTGGTACATGTTCAACACCCTGCTGCAGCGGCGTTCGAGCATCGGCATCCATCTGCTGATGCCGGCCGATCGCAGTGAGCAGGAGCAGATGCTGGCGGAAAAGGAAGTGGACCTGGTGTATGCCAACCCCTTCGATGCCAGCGCGCTGGTGCGCGAGCATGGTTACCGGGCATTCGCCCGTCCGGTGGATTGCTCCGACGAGATGGTGATTGCCACCGCCGCCGATTCGCCGCTGTCCGGTGTGGAAGCGCTCAAGCCGGGCGCCTCGATCGCGCTGACCGGCAACACCGACGTCAAGCTGATCGGCCTGCGCCTGCTGGAGCCGGCGGACCTGACCGAAGCCGATATCGACTGGCAGGTGGCCGACAGCTACCAGGCCGTGGCGCGGCAGGTGCTGTCCGGCCAGGTGGATGCGGGCTTCTTCCTGGCCGATGCCTTCCACAGCTTCTCGCGCCTGACCCTGTCGCGGATGAAGGTGCTGGTTGAAAGCCAGCTGCGCGACATCACCCACGTGCTGCTCTCGCATCCGCGCATCGACGAGCATCTGCCGATCCTGCGCGAGACCGTGCTGGGCATCCGCGGGGAAGATGATGCCGGCGCGGCGGAAGTGCTGGAGGCGCTGGGTTTCAGGCAGGGCTTCGAGCAGATGGAGGCCGAGGACGTGGAGTTCATGATCGACCTCATGGATACCCTGCTGGACTGACCCATGGACGATGTTTCCCTCGCCGCCGGAACGGAAGCAAGGCGCCAGCTGCGGGCCCACGGGCGCGCGGTGCTGCGCGCGCCGCACGACGTGAGCAAGCACCTGGCGCGGCTGCAGGTGGCCCTGCAGCTGCCCGGCTCGGAGCCGGTACAGGGCGTACTCGCGGATCTGTTCTCGGTGCCCGTGGACAACGGTGCCACGCTGCGCAAGGCGGCCCTGCAGCTGGCCGTGGAGCGGCTGGATCCGTACTCGGTGGATGCCTTCACCCGGCACGCCGGAGGACACGCGCCGTTGCCGGCCATCACCCCGCTGGCCACGCGCTGGAGCGTGCTGGTGCAGCCGAGCGCCGACGTGCCGGCGCGGGTGCGCCGCGGCGGGCGTGATGATTCGCGCAGGCTGGCGGACGAGGTGGTGCAGGCGCTGTATGACGGGGAATTGGTGGAAGCGGCGCGCATCGAGGCCGAATTCCTCGGCCACTGCGTCTCCTGCCAGGACAAGCTGGCCTTCATGCTGGCCATGCGCGGTGTGCGCAAGGCCGGCATCGAGGTCGATGAGCGCTGGGCGCGGGTCTCCGCCTGGCTCGGCGCACGTGATGCTTTCGGCGACCGGCAGCAGGGTTTCGGCCCGGCCCCCGCCATTGATGGAACGGATACAGGAACCCCATGACCCAGCATGCAGACACCTGGCTGATGCTCACCCCCAAGGGGGCGTTGCACGCGTTTGCCGATGCCGAGCCCGGCGCCGCCCCATTCTCGCTCCAGACCCTGGTCTCCGGCAGCCATGCGCTGTCGCGGGCCGAGTGGAATGCGGCCGCAGCCCAGGCGGGCGTGGAGGACGTGGAGGCGCTGTTCGAGCAGGCCTGCAGCGAAGGCTGGATCAACGTGCTGCGCCGCCAGGTGCCCGGCCCGGACGTGCGCCTGGACGACTTCGCCCGCCACGTGATCGCGCCCCTGTCCGGCGAGCGCCGTGCAGTGCTCGCCTCCGACGGCGGGTTCTGCCTGGGGCAGAGCGGGGTCGAACAGGATGAGGCCGATGCGCTCAGCGTGGCGGCGGCGGACTTCTCCGCCTTTGCCCGGCGCCAGAGCGCCCGCGGCTGGCGCGGGGCCGAGCGTTACGTCTCGTTCTTTTCCGACAGCCACCTGCTGCTGCCGGACTGGTCGTTCATTCCGTTCTGGGTGGATGGCAGCGGCTACTGGCTGATCGTGGCCGGCGAGCCGCTGCTCAACAACCTGGCGATGGTGGAGCTGGTGTGGAGCATCCGCCTGGCGGCCAACCGCTTCCAGCCGCCGCAGTAGCTGCCCTGGGGCTCAGGCGAGGGCGCTGGCCATGCGTGCCAGCGCTTCGCGCAGGATCGGGCGTGGCAGGGCGAAGTTGAAGCGCACGAAGCCGGCGCCCGCATCGCCGCAGTCGGCACCATTGGTCAGCGCCACCCCCGCGCGCTGGAACCGCTGCCTCATATCGCCCTCCAGCGCCAGCGAACGGCAGTCCAGCCAGGCCAGGTAGGTGCCTTCCGGCGGCAGGTGACCGATGCCCGGCATGTCTGCCGCCAGCGTGGCGGCCAGCAGCTGCCGGTTGCCGTCCAGATAGTCGATCACCGAATCCAGCCAGGCCCCGCCGTGCCGGTAGGCCGCGGTATTGGCGATCACGCCGGGCGTGGCGGTGGCGTGCCCGGCCAGCGGATGCATCCGCCGCCAGGTGGCCAGGTCATCCGCATTGCTGAGGATCAGCTGCGCGCACTTGAGGCCGGCCAGGTTCCAGCCCTTGGAGGCCGAGGTGGCGGTGATCGCCTGGCGCGCGGCAGCCTCGCTGATCGCGGCGTAGGGCACGTGCCGATGCGGAGCAAAGGTCAGCGGCGCGTGGATCTCGTCGCTGAACACCCGCACCCCGTGGCGTTCGGCCAGCCCGCTCAGCTGCTCCAGCTCGGAGCGGGTGAATACCCGCCCCAGCGGATTGTGCGGATTGCACAGGATCAGCAGGCCGGCGCCATCGGCAAAGGCGGCGTCCAGGGCCTGAAAATCAAACGCCCAGCTGTCGGCGGTCCGGCACATCGGTACCTGCACCACCTCGTGCCCGAGCATCCGCAGCAGCGGCAGGAAGGGCATGTAGTTGGGCGTGGGCAGTACCACCTTGACCGATGCTGGCAGCAGATGGCGCAGGGCCAGCTCCAGCCCGGTGAGCACGTCGGGCAGCGGCTGGATCCAGGCCGGGTCGGGTGCCCAGCCGTAGCGGTCGCGATGCCAGTCGCTGCAGGCCTCCGCCAGGCCGGCCACCAGGTGGTTGTCGAGATAGCCGATCTGCCCCCGGTCCAGCGCCTCGCGCACGGCGGCCATCACCTCGGGCGCGGTGCCGAAATCCATCTCCGCCACGAAAGCGCCAATGCAGTCGGGAAACGCGCTCCACTTCAGCGTGCCGCCTGCGCGCAGCTGGTCGATGGTCAGGGCGTCGAAGGTGCTGTGGGTCACGGCGGTATCACAAGGTGGGTATCAGCGGATGCGGCGTGGGAACAGGTAGAACAGCGAGCCGATGATGATCGCGCCCGCGGCCGCCAGCAGGTTCATCAGGCTGGCGCTGAACAGCAGCACCAGCGACAGCACCAGCGCCAGCACCGGGATCACCGGCCCGCCGGGCAGGTGGAATCCGTCGGCCGGATCGCCATAGCGCCGGCGCAGCACCAGTACGCTCGCGGCGGTGGCGATGTAGCCGAGCAGGCGGGTCACCATCGACAGCACCGCCAGGGCCACGAACGAGCCGGTCAGCGCCAGCGCCAGGGCCAGGGCGAACTGGGTGGCAATGGCCGCCGCCGGCGTGCGGAAGCGCGGATGCACCGACGCCAGGTAGCGCGGCCCGTAGCCGTCGGCCGCCAGCGCGTGCAGGAAGCGCGGCCCCAGCAGCATGGTGTTGTTGTTGGTGCCAAGGATGGACAGCGCCGCGCCCACGGTAAGCACGAAGGCCATGCCTTCGCCGCCGAACATGGCCGCCGCATCCGCCAGCGGCGAGGCCGACGCGGCCAGATCCGGCAACACGCCCTGGGCCACCATCTGCACCGCGGCGTACACCAGCGTCACCACCACGATCATGATCAGCAGGGCAAACGGCACGTTGCGCTTGGGGCTGTGGTATTCGCCGGCCGCCGCGGGCACGTTCTCAAAGCCCGCGTAGGCGAACAGCAGCAGCAGCGCCGCCTCGCCCAGCTGGCCATAGTCCTGCGGTCCCGGGCCGCCGAAAGCCAGGCCCCAGTCCATGTGGAACAGGCCGATGAACACGAACAGCAGCAGCGGCACCAGTTTGCACACCACCAGCACTACTGCAGCCCGCGCGGCCCAGCTGATCCCGATGATGTTGATGGTGGTCAGCATCAGCAGCGAGCCGGCGATCACCGCGGAGCGCCCGGGCCCGGCCGTGGCCGCGGGCTCCCAGAAGCGGGCGATGGCATCGGCCAGGCCGTTGCTCAGCGAGGCCGCCACCACCACCCGGGTCAGCCAGATGGTCCAGCCGATCTGGAAGCCGACGAAGGGCCCGAACGCCTCGCGTGCGTACAGATAACTGCCGCCGGGCTGGTCGAAATAGCTGGAAGCCTTGGCGTAGCACAGCACCAGCAGGCCCACCGTGGCCCCGGCCAGCAGCACCGCCCAGATACTGAAGGAGCCCAGCATGGCGAAGGCCGCCGCCGGCAGCAGGTAGATGCCGCTGCCCACCACGTCGTTGATCGACAGGCCCACCACCTGCCAGCGGCCCACGGCCCGCAACAGCGCCGGTTGCGGCCGGCTCTCCCCCTGCGTGCTGCTCATGCGATGCCGGTAACCGGTTCGGAAAGGATCATGCGCCTGGCCTGTATTCGGGTCGGCCACATTGTAGGCACAGATGTCCGCCGGAAAGGCCGCCCGGCCGGGTCAGCCGTCCACCCGGAATGCGTCGCGGATCCAGTCCAGCGCGGGGGCGTGTGGATCACCGCTGGCGTCGATCACGTCGAAGCGGCATGGGGTATTGGCGTACTGCCGGTGTGATCCCAGGAACAGCTGGGCCGCGCGTACCAGGCGGCGCTGCTTGCGCCAGTCCACCGAGTCGGCGCCGCCGCCATAGCCGCTCGAGCGCCGGTAGCGCACTTCCACGAAGACCAGGATCGGCGTGCCGCCGCGATCGCGGTCCAGCATCACCAGGTCCAGTTCGCCCAGCCGGTAGTTGGCGTTGGCGGCCACCGGCTGCAGGCCGGCGTCAATCAGATGCGCGCGGGCGGCCGCTTCCACGACCGCGCCGCGCGCGCGGGTGCTGCTCAACCGCCGCTCAGCGGCACCACGTGGCCGCCGCTGAAGGTGGCCCAGGCCGGGGTGCGCTCGATGTTGCCGAAGCCGTCGATGCGCAGGGTGCCGGTGGCGCCGCGCAGTTCGGCCCCGTTGCCGGTAACCAGGCGCTCCATGAAGGCGGTCAGCAGCCAGGCGTCGTAGCCGAACGAGAACAGGCGCTGCGCCGGCCCGCGTGCGGTCGGCAGGGCGGAGGCTACCGTGGCCGCCATCGGCAGGCCGGCGACTCCGCTGGACGCCCAGCGCTCGGTGGGGAAGGCGATGCCGTCCAGGGCGGCGTCGTTTTCCGGGTTGCCGCTGGAGAACAGGTGCGAGGTGCCGACGCGCGGCCGGGTCGCGTAGCCGGCTTCCACCAGCTGCGGCGCGATGGCCCGCGCCTCGGCGCCGCGCAGGGCCAGGAACACGGCCTGGGCGCCGTCTTCCTTGAGCATCGCGTTGCGCAGCGCTTCCACCATGTCCGGCGGCGTCTCACCGATCACCACCAGCAGGTCGCTCACCTGGCCACCGCCGGCCTCCAGCTGGCGGCGGAAGGCCTCCACGCTGCGGCGGGCGCTGTCATCGCCGCCGCTGAGCACCAGCACCCGCTGCACGTTCTGCGCCAGCAGGTGGTTGGCGGCGGCGATGCCGTCGTCTTCCGGCGCCATGGCGAAGCTGAAGCTGCCGGTGGGGGTCTCATCGCCGGCGCGGTTGAGGGCCAGTACCGGGACCGACAGGCGTGCCGGATCGGCGAGCACGGCGGCCACTTCGTCGCGGCCCAGCGGGCCGAGCACGTAATCCGAACCTTCATCGACCGCCCGGGCGTAGGCGCGCACCGCGCCCGAGGCCGTGCCCTGGGTGTCGTAGAACACCACTTCCGGCCGCGTCCGGCGCTCGCCGTAATAGCCGGCCAGCAGGCCGTCGCGCACCGGCGAGGCGGCCGTGGCCAGGCTGCCCGACTGCGGCAGCAGCACCGCCAGGCGCAGCGGCGGGCGGTAACCGTCGTGATCGGCCGGCGGCCGGTTGCCGGCATGCATGTTCCACAGCAGCGACAGGTCGAACGGACGCGGCAGCGGCAGGCCGCGGGCCATCAGGGCGCGGCCGGCGAAGCTGTACAGCGGATCGCCTTCGGGCAGGGCGGCGGCGCCGCGGGCCAGGGTCTCATCGTCCAGCGCTGCCAGCAGGCGTTCGATTTCCGCCGCATTGGCCGCGCGCGCTTCGCCGCTCAGCGTCTGCTGGGTGCGGGCCAGCTCGGCCGCGGTCGCAAGCTCGGGGTGGGCGGGCTGGGCCGGCGCGGCAGGGCCGCTGATGTGGACCGAGGCACAGCTGGCCAGCAGCAGGGCCGCCAGCAGAAGGGCCATCCGTATCGCCTGTACGCGCATGGTTTCCATGTCCATCTGGGAGATCGCCCGCGATTCTACCGGTCTGGCGCCGCCCGGCCCATGAAGGCGGTCGGGCGCCATCGCACTATGATGTCGCCATCATGCCAGTCCAGTCCGCCAGCGCCCCGTCCGGGGGCACCCTGTTCATCGTGGCCACGCCCATCGGCAACCTCGAGGATCTCTCGCCCCGTGCGCAGCGGACCCTGGCGGAGGTGGCCGCGGTCTGTGCCGAAGACACCCGTCACACCCGCCGGCTGCTGGGGCATTACGGCATCGACGCGGAGCTGGTGGCCCTGCATGAGCACAACGAGCAGGCCCTGGCGGTCCGCCTGGTGCAGCGCCTGGAAGCCGGCGAGTCGCTGGCCCTGGTCAGCGATGCGGGCACGCCGCTGGTCAGTGATCCGGGCTTCCGCCTGGTCGCCGCCGCGCGCGCCGTGGGTATCCGGGTCAGCCCGGTGCCCGGGCCCAGCGCCCTGATCGCCGCGCTGAGCGTGGCCGGGCTGCCCAGCGACCGGTTCGCCTTCGAGGGTTTTTTGCCGGCCAAGGCCGCCGCCCGCCGCGAGCGCCTGCAGAAGCTGGCCGGCGAGTCGCGCACCCTGCTGTTCTACGAGTCCTCGCACCGTATCGCCGACACGCTGGAAGACATGGTGGTTGCGTTCGGCGCGGAACGGCGCGCAGTGCTGGCGCGGGAGCTGACCAAGCTGTTTGAAACCGTGCTGGATGGCAGCCTGGAAGCGCTGCGCGACCGGGTGCAGGCCGATGCGGACCAGCGCAAGGGGGAGTTCGTCCTGGTGGTGGAGGGGGCGGGCGATGATGCCGACGCAGCCCTGGCCGAAGGCCGGCGCGTGTACGCGCTGCTCAGTTCCCACCTGCCGCCCTCCGCCGCCGCCCGCCTGGCCGCCGAAATCACCGGCGCCCCGCGCAAGGCTCTCTACGCCACCGGTCAGTCCAGTACGGACGGATGATGCCGCAAGGGCGGTCGCGGGCAACCCATGCGCGCTCCTGCGGGTAAAGCGGCGCGGAAGGGGCGCAACGTGGGATAATGACCGCTGGCGGAGCCGGCCGGGCAATCGCGTCATCCTTTCGGGGGTGCCGAGGAAAGTCCGGGCTCCACAGGGCACGGTGCCAGGTAACGCCTGGGCGGCGCGAGCCGACGGAAAGTGCAACAGAAAGATACCGCCGAACGGTCCCCCGGGATGCGTGGCAAGGGTGAAATGGTGCGGTAAGAGCGCACCGCGAGCCTGGTAACAGGCCGGCACGGCAAACCCCACCGGGAGCAAGACCGAATAGGGACCCCATGACGTTGCCCGCGTCAGGTCCGGGTAGGTTGCTTGAGCGTATCGGTGACGATGCGCCTAGAGGAATGGTTGCCCACGACAGAACCCGGCTTACAGGCCGGCTCCGCCAGCTTTTTCATGGGCGATGCCCATGAAAAACCCAAAGTCCGCTGCGCAGATTTTGGGCCCCGCTTGTGCTTCCAGACCCCCACTCGCGCCCGGGGGCGCGAGTCGCCCCCTGACCCAGGGGGCTGGAGGAGCCAGGCAAGGGCCGTTTCCCAGTCCCATTCCCAGAGACACGCCCTCCCATCAAACGCCCTTGAGGGCCCGCGCTTTTGCGCGAATTGGCCGTGACGATGGTCACGGTTGGGGAATGCCGGGTTCCGGCGCAGCTGCTTGCGGGAAATCTGCAAGTCTCAAAATTTGAGACGAAACAGCAGCTTGTGGATAAACCTTGAACAAGTCTGTGAACAGTTTCGCAAGTCATTGACCTGCATGATGAATTTCTCCGTGGCCCCTTGTTGACAACCCGGAAACCGGGTCATAAGGTGGCGTTGCGTGGGTCAGACGGGAAATTCGTGGAAACACGCGCCATAATTGAAGCCCGCCGCAGACGGGCATACGGGCAGGACCAACGTGTTCCAGGGCGAGTACGCCATCACAATTGACGATAAGGGCCGGATGGTGATCCCGACCGGCCTGCGCGAGGAGGTGTCCCGCGCCGGCAATCGCCTGGTGATCACGTACAACCCGTTCGATGCCGGTGGCCTGTACCTGTATCCGCATGAGGTCTGGGCGGGCATCCGTGACAAGGTCAACGCGCTGCCGCGCACGCTGTCGCGCAACCGCATCCTGCAGCTGAAGCTGGTGGGTGCGGCCGCGGTGGTGGAGCCGGACGGCAGCGCACGCATCTCCATTCCCCCCAGCCAGCGCAACACCGTGGGCATCGACCGCAAGGCGGTGCTGGTGGGCATGGGCGACAAATTCGAGCTGTGGAGCGAACAGGCCCACCAGGATCAGATCCGCCAGGTGCTTGGCGATGACGATATGGCTGGTGAGGACCTGGAGGGCCTGCAGCTGTGACGGCCGGTGGCGCGGACGCCCGGTCCGGCCACCTACCGGTGATGTTCGGGCAGGCCTTGGAGGGGCTGCGGGTGGTGGCTGATGGAACGTATCTGGATGGCACGTTCGGGCGCGGCGGGCATGCGCGCGGGGTGCTGTCGTGCCTGGGTACCGGCGGCCGGCTGCTGCTGATGGACAAGGATCCCGAGGCGATCGCGGTGGCCGAGCGTGACTTCGGTGCCGATCCGCGCGTGTCCATCCGCCGGGGCAGCTTTGCCGAACTGGGGGAATGGGACGCGACCGCCGCGGGGCTGGATGGGGTGCTGTTCGACCTGGGCGTGTCATCGCCGCAGCTGGACGTGGCCGGGCGGGGCTTCAGCTTCGGCAAGGACGGCCCGCTGGACATGCGCATGGATCCGGACGCGGGCGAAAGTGCCGCCCAGTGGCTGGCCCGCGCCGACGAGGTCGATATTGCCGATGTGCTGTGGACCTATGGCGAGGAGCGCATGAGCCGGCGCATCGCCCGGGCCATCGTGGCCCGCCGGGGCGAGGCGCCGCTGACCCGCACGGGTGAGCTGGCCGAGCTGATCGCCGCATCGGTGCCGCGCCAGAAGCGCGCGCCGGGCAAGCCGGACATCCATCCGGCCACGCGTTCGTTCCAGGCCATCCGCATCCATGTCAATCGCGAGCTGTCGGATCTCGAGACCGGGCTGGAAGCCGCCTGCGAGGCGTTGAAGCCGGGCGGGCGCCTGGCCGTGATCAGCTTCCACTCGCTGGAAGACCGCATCGTCAAGCGCTTCATTGCCGGGCGTGCCAAGCCACCGCCGGCCAACCGGCGCCTGCCGGAGACCACCACGTTCGTGCCCACGCTGCGCGCGCTGGGCGGGGCCGCCAAGGCCGATGCCGATGAGCTGGCGGGCAACCCGCGTGCCCGCAGCGCGGTGCTGCGGGTGGCGGAAAAACTGGCGGAGGTGCGCCAGTGATCCTGACCATGCGCCTGATCGTTGCGGTGCTGCTGGCGGCCAACGTGATCACCGCGATCGGCGTGGTGCATGCGCGCCACCAGCACCGGCTGCTGTTCGTCGAGCTGACCCGGCTGGAACACGACCGCGATGAACTCAATATCGATTTCGGCCGCCTGCAGCTGGAGCAGGCCACCTGGGCGGAGAGCAACCGCATTGACCAGGTGGCGCGCGAGCGGCTGGGCATGAAGTTCCCCGAGGCCGCCGACATCATGGTGGTGCGTCCATGATCAAGCGCCTGCGCCGCAATGCCCGCCCCGCCCAGCGTCCCGGCCGCGCACGGTTCAATCTGCGTGGCCGCCTGGCGCTGGTGGCCGGGGCCATGGGGCTGTGCAGCGTGGTGCTGGTGGGCCGGGCGGTGGACCTGCAGCTGATCGACAACGCGTTCTACCAGCAGAAGGCCGATTCGCGCTTCCTGCGCGAGCTGCCGATCGCCACTTCGCGCGGCATGATCACCGACCGCAACGGCGAGCCGCTGGCGATCTCCACCCCCGTGGCCTCGCTGTGGGCCAATCCGCAGGAGCTGGTGAAGCATCCGGACCGGATCGCCGAGCTGGCCGCGGCCATCCGCGTGGATGGCGACGAACTGGCGCGCCGCGTGGCCCAGCGGGCGGACAAGGAATTCATGTACCTGCCGGGGCAGCGCCGGATCCATCCCGCCAGCGCGCAGAAGGTGCTGGACCTGGGCGTGCCCGGGGTGTTCAGCCAGCGCGAGTACCGCCGCTTCTACCCGCAGGGCGAGGCGCTGGCGCACGTGCTGGGCTTCACCAATATCGACGACCGCGGCCAGGAGGGCATCGAGCTGGCGTTCGATGAGTGGCTGCGCGGGCGTCCGGGTGCGCAGCGGGTGATCCGCGACCGGCGCGGCCGGATCGTGGAGAACGTGGACCTGGTGCGGGCCGCCGAGCCGGGCAAGGACCTGGTGCTGAGCATCGATCGGCGGATCCAGTACCTGGCCCATCGCGAGCTGCGCAACACCCTGGTGCGCACGGGCGCCAGCGCCGGGTCGGCGGTGGTGCTGGACGTGGCCACCGGCGAGGTGCTGGCCATGGCCAACCTGCCGGCCTACAACCCGCACGTGGTCAGCGCCGAGGATCGCGACGCGCGCCGCAACCGCGCGGTGACCGACCTGATCGAACCGGGCTCCACCATCAAGCCGATCACCGTGGCCGCGGCCCTGCAGGCCGGGGTGGTGACCCCGACCACGCCGGTGGATACCAGCCCCGGCTGGATGGCCAACGGCCGCTACCGCACCTCGGACGTGCGCAACTACGGCATGCTCGATGTCACCGGCGTGATCACCAAGAGCTCCAACGTGGGCGTCAGCAAGCTGGCGGCCATGCTGTCCGACCGGCAGTTCTACGACGTGCTGCGCTCCTTCGGATTTGGCGCCAGCACCCGCAGTGGTTTCCCCGGCGAGGCGGCCGGCCTGTTTGCCGACCCGAGCCAGTGGAGCGGCACCGACAAGCAGACCATGTCCTACGGCTACAGCCTGTCGGCCACGCCGCTGCAGGTGGCGGCCGCCTATGCGGCGATCGGCAACGGCGGCCGCTGGACCCAGCCGACGTTCGTCAAGGGCCAGCATGGAGATACCCGTCAGGCGATCGAGCCGGACGTGGCCGATGCTGTGCTCAAGATGATGCATACAGTGACCGAGCCGGGCGGCACCGCCCGCCAGGCGCGGATCCTGGGCTACAACGTGGCCGGCAAGACCGGTACTTCGCGCAAGGCCAGCGGTGGCGGCTACTCGCGCCGCTACGTGTCGTTCTTCGCCGGCCTGGTGCCGGTGGACAACCCGCGGTTCTCAATGGCGATCGTCATCGACGACCCGGATCCGGCCAAGGGCTACTACGGCGGACTGGTGGCCGCGCCGGTGTTCAAGGACGTGATGGAAGGCGCACTGCGCCTGATGGACGTGCCGCCGGATGACATTGAAACCTGGCTGGCGGCGCAGGAGGACCGGCGATGAGCGCGCGGATGCCGCTGGCCACGCTGCTGCCGGATATCGCGGGCATCCCCGCGGACCTGCAGGTGGGCGGACTGTCGCAGGACAGCCGTGCGCTGCGGGCGGGCGATGCCTTCTTCGCCATCCCGGGCTTCGGCACCCACGGGCTGCGGTTCGTGGCCCAGGCGCGCGCGGCGGACGCCGCTGCCATTCTGTATGAGCCGCCCGCGCCGGAAGACGTCGAGGTGCCGGCCGATGCCATCGCCGTGCCCGGCCTGCGCACGCGGATGGGCGCCATGGCCGACCGGTTCCACGGCAGCCCTTCGGCGGCGATGACCGTGGTGGGAGTTACCGGCACCAACGGCAAGACTTCGATCGTGCAGATGCTTGCCCAGGCCTGGACCCTGCTCGGCCGCACGGCTGGCAGCGTAGGCACGCTGGGCGCCGGCCTGCACGGCCACGTGGAGCCGACCGGCTTCACCACGCCGCAGGTCTCGCAGATGCACGCGCTGCTGGCGCAGCTGCGCGATGCCGGCGCGTCGGCGGTAGCCATGGAGGTCAGTTCGCACGCGCTGGACCAGGGCCGCGTGGATGGCGTGCACTTCGCGGTGGGCGTGTTCACCAACCTCACCCGCGACCACCTCGATTACCACGGCGACATGCAGGCTTATGGCGCCGCCAAGGCGCGCCTGCTGGCCACGCCCGGGCTGCAGGCCGCAGTGCTCAACCTGGACGATGCCCACGGGCGCACGCTGCACGCCGGCCTTCCGCCCGGGCTGCGGGCGGTGGGCACCAGCAGTCGCGGCGCCGCGGGCGCCCGGGTACGCGCCACGAATGTGGTGCTGGATGACCGGGGCCTCGGCTTCGATCTGCACGTGGGCGACCAGGTGCACGCGCTGCGCACGCCGCTGCTGGGGCGCTTCAACGTGGACAACCTGCTGGCGGTGGCCGGGGTGCTGGACGCGCTGGGCGAGCCCGCTGATGCGATTGCCCGCGTCCTCGGCCAGCTGCAGCCGGTGGCCGGGCGCATGAACCGCCTCGGCGGCAGCGGCCAGCCGCTGGTGGTGGTGGATTACGCCCACACGCCCGATGCGCTGGAGCAGGCGCTGGCCAGCCTGCGCGACCATGCCCGCGGACGGATCGTGTGCGTGTTCGGCTGCGGCGGCGAGCGCGATCGCGGCAAGCGCCCGCAGATGGCGGAGATCGCCGCGCGCCTTGCCGACGTGGTGGTGGTGACCGACGACAATCCGCGCCGCGAGGATGGCGATGCCATCGTGGCCGACATTCTTGAAGGCTTCGCCGATCGCAGCGCAGTGACCGTGCAGCGCGACCGCCGCGCGGCCATCCAGCACGCGGTGGGCACCGCCGGTGCCGGCGACATCGTGCTGGTGGCCGGCAAGGGCCATGAGCCCTACCAGGAGATTGATGGCGTGCGTCATTCCTTTGACGACGCCCAGGTGGCGCTGGTCGCGCTGGAGGGCAGGGCATGAATCCGCTGCCGCTCTCGCGCATTGCCCAGTGGACCAACGGCCGCCTGGAAGGCGTGGCCGAAGGTGCCGATGTGCTGATCGACGCCATCTGCACCGATACCCGCGGCTTTGACGCCACCGACGGGCGCGCCGCGCTGTACGTGGCCATTGTTGGCGAGCGCTTCGACGGCAACGACCATGTGCAGGCGGCGGCCGATCTGGGCGCCCGGGCCGCGCTGGTTTCGCGGGCGTCCTCGGCGCGGATCCCGCAGCTGGTGGTGAAGGACACGGTGCATGCGCTGGCGGCAATCGCCGCCGGGTTGCAGCACGGCCGCGCCACCCGGGTGGCCGCGATCACCGGCAGCAACGGCAAGACCGGGGTCAAGCAGATGCTGCTGTCGATCCTGTCGCCGCTGGGCGCCACGTACGCCAACCCGGGCAACCGCAACAACGAGATCGGGCTGCCGCTGTCGGTGCTCGAGGCGCCGGATGACGCGCAGCACGCGATCTATGAAATGGGCGCCGGCAAGCCGGGCGACATCGCCTGGCTCACCGGCGTGGTACGCCCCGACGTGGCCCTGGTGAACAACGTGGCGCCGGCCCACCTGGAGCGCATGCACAGCCTGCTGGGCGTGGCCGAAACCAAGGGCGCGATCTACGATGCGCTGCCGGCGGACGGGGTGGCGGTGATCAATGCCGACGATGCGTTCGCGCAGTTCTTCGCCGGCCGCTCGCATGGACGCCGGGTGATCCGCTTTGGCCTGGAGGCCTCTGCCGACGTGACCGCGCGCGACGTGCGCGTGGGCGAGCAGGGCTCCCGCTTCACCCTGGTGACGCCGCAGGGGGAAGCCGTGGTGGAGCTGCCGCTGGTTGGCCGCCACAACGTGGCCAATGCGCTGGCCGCGGCAGCCATGGCGATCGGCATGGCCGACGCGGCCCCACAGGCGATTGCCGCCGGGCTGGCCGCGGCGCGTCCGGTGCAGGGGCGCCTGGTGCGCCATGCGCTGCCGTCCGGCGCACTGCTGATCGACGACAGCTACAACGCCAACCCGGGCTCGCTGGCCGCCGCGATCGACACGCTGGCCGGCATCCAGGGCGAAGGCTGGCTGGTGCTGGGCGAGATGGGCGAACTGGGCGCCGATGCGCAGGCGCTGCATGCCGGGGTGGGCCATCGCGCCAGGCAGGCCGGCATCGCCCGCCTGTACGCCATGGGCACGCTCGGCCGGGCCGCCGTGGAGGCCTTCGGCGAAGGTGCTCGCAATTTCGACAGCCACGCGGTGCTGATTGAAGCGCTGCGTGGCGAACTGCATCCGCAGGCGCGGGTGCTGGTGAAGGGGTCGCGCAGCAGCGCGATGGAACGGGTGGTGGCGGCGCTGCTGGAAGGTGCCGCACTGCCACAGGACAACACAGGGAGCTCGACCGGTGCTGCTTGAACTGGCGCGTTGGCTGCAGGGGCTGGAGAGCTTCTTCGGTCTGTTCAACTACCTCACTTTCCGCGGCATCCTCGCTGCGCTGACCGCGTTGCTGCTGTCACTGTGGTGGGGGCCGGCGGTGATCCGGCGCCTGGCCCAGTACAAGGGCGGCCAGCCGATCCGCGATGACGGTCCCAAGACCCACTTCTCCAAGGCCGGCACGCCGACCATGGGCGGGGCGCTGATCCTGATTTCGGTGGCGGCCTCGGTGCTGCTGTGGGGCGACCTGCGCAACAAGTACGTCTGGGTGGTGCTGGCGGTGATGGTCGCGTTCGGCGCGATCGGCTGGTACGACGACTGGCTGAAGATCGTCAAGCGCGATCCCAATGGCATGAAGTCGCGCTGGAAGTACCTGCTGCAGTCGGTGTTCGGCCTGGCGGCGGGTATCTACCTGTACCAGACCGCCGACGTGGCCGCGGCAACGACCTTCTACTTCCCGCTGTTCAAAGCAGTGGCGCTGCCGATGGCGGCGATCACCTTTGTCGCCATCGCCTACTTCTGGATCGTGGGCTTTTCCAACGCGGTGAACCTGACCGACGGCCTGGACGGGCTGGCGATCATGCCCACGGTGCTGGTGGCCTGCGCGCTGGGCGTGTTCGCCTACGCCTCCGGCCACGTGGTGTTCGCCGACTACCTGCAGATTCCGCAGATCCCGGGTGCGGGCGAGCTGACCATCATCTGCGCGGCGATCGCCGGCGCGGGGCTGGGCTTCCTGTGGTTCAACACCTATCCGGCCATGGTGTTCATGGGTGACATCGGTGCGCTGGCGCTGGGCGCGGTGCTGGGCACGATCGCGGTGATCGTGCGCCAGGAGCTGGTGCTGGTGATCATGGGCGGCATCTTCGTCATCGAGACGCTGTCGGTGATGATCCAGGTGGCGTCGTTCAAGCTCACCGGCAAGCGCGTGTTCCGCATGGCGCCCATCCACCACCACTTCGAACTCAAGGGCTGGCCGGAGCCGCGCGTGATCGTGCGCTTCTGGATCATCTCGGTGATCCTGGTGCTGGTTGGCCTGGCCACGTTGAAGGTGCGTTGATGGATCGATACGACGCCCCTTACGCCCGCCAGGCCACCCGGATCGACGACATCCACGGGCGCTTCGACCCGTGGCTGATCGGCGCTGCCCTGGGCCTGGTGGCGCTGGGCGTGGTGATGGTGGGTTCGAGCTCGATCGCCATCGGCGAGGAGCTCAGCGTGGGGCCGTTCCACTTCCTGATCCGCCACGTGGTGTTCCTGCTGGGCGGCGCCGTGCTGTGCCTGCTGGTGGCGCGCACCGAGCTCAAGACCATCGAGCGCTTCGACCGCCTGCTGCTGCTGGGCTGCTTCGTGCTGCTGGTGGTGGTGTTCATCCCCGGGCTCGGGCATACGGTCAACGGCGCGCGGCGCTGGATCAACCTGGGCGTGTCCAACTTCCAGACGGTCGAGGCGGTGAAGCTGATGTTCATCGTCTGGCTGTCGAGCTACCTGGTGCGCTTCCGCGACGAGGTCAACGCCACCTGGGCGGCGATGCTCAAGCCGATCGGCGTCACCCTGGCGCTGATGGCGCTGCTGGCGCTGCAGCCGGACTTCGGTTCGCTGGCCCTGCTGCTGGCCACCGCCGCCGGGCTGCTGGTGCTGGGCGGCGTGCACCTGCCGCGGATGGCCGCGCCGGTGCTGGTGCTGCTGCCGGTGCTGGCCATCGTGGCCATCGCCGAGCCGTACCGCATGCGCCGGCTGACCTCGTTCATGGATCCGTTCGCCGACCCGTTCAACAGCGGCTACCAGCTGGCCAATGCGCTGATGGCGGTGGGCCGCGGCGAGTTCTGGGGCGTGGGTCTCGGCGCCTCGATCCAGAAGCTGAACTACCTGCCCGAGGCCCATACCGACTTCATCCTGGCGGTGATCGCCGAGGAGCTGGGTTTCGTGGGCGTATGCCTGGTGATCGGGCTGTACGCGCTGCTGGTGGGGCGGGCGTTCTGGATCGGCCTGAAGTGCGTGGAGATGCGCCGCCATTTCGCCGGCTACTGCGCCTTTGGCGTGGCCCTGATGATCGGCCTGCAGAGCCTGGTCTCGATCGGCGTGAACCTGGGCCTGCTGCCGACCAAGGGCCTGACCCTGCCGCTGATTTCCGCCGGCGGC
>DXCY01000122.1 GCA_019115725.1 Candidatus Luteimonas excrementigallinarum | reverse complement strand
GGTCTATCAGCAGCTACGCGGCCTGCCCATCTGGAAGTCGAGCCGTGGGCTGGTCAAGGCCACTCAAGCGCTTCTGCCAGGAAACTTTACCGACCCGACCGGTCAGGCGGATTTGCTGGACACATCCGTTCTCACCGAATCAGCGCGCGAATTCCTATCGACAAAGCTGGCGGTACAGACGCAAACGATCGAGGCGTTCGTGCAGACCGTGCTACCGACGTTTTTCGACGACGACGGCCCGCTGGATGCAACCAAGTACACACGGCTCATCAGCGAGCTCGCCAATCACCCAGCGCTTGTAAACGACGATGACATCCGTCGGTTGCTGGGATCGCTTCCGATCGTGCCTACGCAGGATGGAGGCTGGTCGCGCCCGGTGAACACATACCGCCGCGCTGACGACCTTGTGAAGGTTCTTGGAGACGCACTCCACCTCTGGCTGGACGCCAGCCGCATTCCCAATACGCGATCAGTACACACGTTCATCGACAGCCTGGGAATCCGACGGACGCCGATCGCCAGACATCTTGTCGATCGCATGCTGTCCATTGCCGAGCAGTACCTGCCGACCGAGGACGCAAAGCGTGCGAGTAGCGAGGCGTTCTATGTCCTCTGCGACAACTACGACGATTGGAAAGAGAAGAAGGTCGTTCAGGATGCCATCGCGGATCTTCGACGAGCCGCCTGTTTCCCCGCAGATGGGGATTCAGAAGAGTGGCACACAGCAGATTCTCTTTATGCGCCTTACCGTGCCGACGCTTTCCGCTCTCAAGCCAGCATCCTTGACTTCCGAAACACGGTACGACTGAAAACCGAGTTGTTGGAGGAGCTTGATGTTTCCATCAACCCGGAAACCCGGCTCGTTATCGCCCATCTACAGCACTGCGTCACGGCGGGCGTGCAGCCCCACGTCTCGACGTATCAGGTGTTGAATGAGCGCGCTCAACGATCAGACCCGCTCATTGCGGCACTCGCTGGCTCACGCTGCATCTACGTCGAGAGCCAAAAGACGTTCGTTCGTCCGAATCAGTTGTACTGGGTGCCGCAACAACTCGGCCGCTATGCATACACGATCCCTGGAAACTACGAGTCCTTCAAGCCGCTCTTCGATGCAATCGGGGTAAAGAATGCACCAGATGGTCGCGACTTCGTTGACATACTGCTGGACATCGTCGGCGAGTATTTCGAGCAGTCCAAGCCACTGACAGGTCCAGACCGCGCGGCCTATGACGTTTGCCTGGCCAGCGTTGCTGCCGCCCATGAACATGAGAAGTTGACCCCATCTGATCTGCAACGTCTGCAAGAGGCGCCAACCATCCTGAACTTGCGGGGCCAGCTCACTCATCCGGACGAAGTCTTGCTCCAGGACAGCGAGTGGCATGCTGGATTCTTTGGCGGGGAACTCGACCAAGCCTTGTGCAAACCCATCCCTGAGCTTTGGTCATTCGTGGAAGAGGTCGGTGTCAGACGGCTGAGTGAAAGTGCGCAGGTTGCCCTCGAATTCGTCGATGGTCCGGAAGCCGACGAAACCCAGCTCGCCGAAAAGCTGATGGACAGGATGGACATCCTCGCCCGTTTGCTTCATGACAAACCAACAACGGTCAGAAAGAAGATCCGGAGCGCTCTTTCGGACATGAAGGCTGTCAGCCATGACGTTGTCCGCATTCAAGCGTCTGTGCATGTTGGAGGGGATCAAGCATTCGCGCCTCCCACCTCGGCGCAGGCGTTCTACGATATCGAGAACGGGCGTTTGATTCTCGCCCGTCCAGTGGGCGACCGGAGTTGGGCACACGTCCTTAATGCGCTTTTCCATCAGTTGATGCCGGAGGAGTCAGGCAGCGAGATCTCCAAGCTGACCCTAAGCGTGCGTCCTCTCATGGGGATGGCGGTAGAAGAAGCACATCGTGAATTGAGTGATGCCGGCATTCCCTATCTGGATGCAGAGGCTGGAAGCGGGAACACGGAAGACCTGACGTCGCCGGACCTCGATGAGATGGGCGGCATAGCGGAGCCAGACAACCACGAGGAAACCGGGGCGCCATCTACCTCCGTTGATAGTTCTGGCGAACAGGCCGGCGTCGTTCCTGGAGGCAAACCCGGAAATCAGCACCCCGATACGTCAACGCCCCCGCCGGGAGGAGAGTCAGCAGAGCGACCCGAGCGTGGGGCGGAATCCGGCGGCCCACGCCGGGGCGCCACCGAACGGAATGGTTCCGCAACTGGCGCCGGTAGCAACAAAGGCCCCGGTGAAGGCGAGCGGCGCGCGAAGAAATCCCGTCCCAAGCACAAAGAACAGTGGGATCGACGCCTGCTTTCCTATGTTCGGCAGAAGCAAGAGGACGAATCGGAAACGGAGGACCAGGACAATCCATCGGAGCACAACCTGGCCGTCGAAGTTGTGGCCCGCAGCGCCGTGTGCGCTTATGAGAAGGAACGGGGCCGCGTCGCGGAGCAGATGGCACAAACGCATCCCGGGTACGACATCATCAGTCGCAACCCGGTTACTGGCGAGGATCGGTTCATCGAAGTAAAAGGCGTCAACGGTGAGTGGAACCAGACCGGCGTCGGTCTTTCACGGCTCCAGTTCAGCAATGCCCAGGATTACGGTGACCGCTACTGGCTGTACGTAGTTGAGTTTGTTTCTGATCCAGAACACATTCGCGTTCACCCCATCCGCAGTCCAGCCACTCAAGTCACGTCATTCATGTTCGACGGCAACTGGCGGGATGCAGTGACAGAGGAGCGAGCAGATCCTTCGTCGCTATTTGCGCCTGGTGTTCGGATTCATCACCAAGACATGGGGACGGGGACGATTCGCGATGTTGTTTCTCGTGGAAACACGAAGCTGCTGACGATCTTGTTTGATGGGAAGTCTCAAGCGACGCCTAACGTGACCCTGAACTTGCATCGCATGCGCATTGTGGAAGACGCCGATGACGACAATGATTCCTGATCTCTCTGAGGCGCAACTTAATGACCTGCCATCGCAAGCAGAGGCGAAAGTCTACCGGGCACTGAGGGACAAACTTCCCCAGGATTACATCGTCTTGTTTCAGGTCGGGTGGATACTGCGACGAGAAGAGGAACAAGCGAAGGATGGGGAAACCGACTTCCTGGTTTGCCATCCCGATCACGGCTATCTGTGCATTGAGGTGAAAGGCGGCGGAGTAGGTTTTGACGCAGCCAGCGGCGAGTGGTTTTCAGTGGACCGCCATCAGCAGAAGCACCCCATCAACAATCCGATCGGCCAGGCACTTAGGGCCAAGTATTCGATTCGATCGAAACTGAATGAGCATCCCCGATGGCACGATCTTTCCCTTGGAAATGTGCTTCGTGGCCACGCGGTGTTCTTTCCCGACGTTGGCGACACGAACGTACTTAGCCGCCCGGACATGCCTGCTGTACTGATCGGTTCGGCGAAGACGCTTCTGGAGCCAAAGGCGTGGATCGACAGCGCGTTCGCTTACTGGGGTAACGACGCGGGGAGCTTCACCCCCATCGGCCGTCGTGGCATTGACGTGGTTCGCGAGGTATTCGCGAGATCTTTCGTCGTGGCGCCGCTTGTGGCGTCGCGCCTCGCCGAGCAGGAGGCGCGCAGATTGGTTCTCACAAAGGACCAGATGCGAGTTCTTGATTTCCTGCGCTCTCACCGAAGGGTCGCAGTCAGTGGCGGTGCCGGCACGGGCAAGACCGTTCTCGCGCTCGAAAAGGCCCGCCGCCTCGCCTCGGAAGGTTTCAAAACACTGCTCACTTGCTACAACAGACAACTGGCCGATCACCTGTCGAGCATGTGTGCCGCGACGAGCAATCTGGACGTGATGAGCTTCCATCAGCTCTGCCATCGACAGGTCGAGCGAGCAAATCAGGCGTCGCGGCGGGATCTCGTTACGGAAGCGAAAGTGACATACCCGGGTAAAGACCTCTACGACGTACAACTGCCCAATGCTTTCGCCTACTCCCTTGATATCCTTCCAGACCGCTACGACGCGATCGTGTGTGATGAAGGACAGGATTTTCGCGAGGAGTTCTGGGTCCCACTGGAGCTTCTGCTTTCCGACTACGAACGAAGCCCGCTGTATGTCTTCTATGACGGCAACCAGAATATTTATGCGCGGGCGGGCACCTTTCCGATACAAGATGAACCTTTCACGCTGACGACGAACTGCCGGAACACCGCGCCGATCCATGTCGCGGCATACAAGCACTATAAAGGGGTGCCGGTCAGCCCTCCTGACATTGAAGGCGATGACGTTCAGTTCGACGCGTCGCCTGGTCGAGATGCTCAGGCCGCGAAGATCAATGCACGAATTGTTGATCTTGTTGCTCGTCAGGGAGTTGCCCCCGGTGACATCACGGTCCTGATTGCGGATGCATTGCGCAAGGCCGACTACTACGCGACCTTGCGGCGGCTCCCCTTGCCCAAACCGGCAATCTGGCTCGAAGAGGGCATTCGAGGTGGCAACACCGTCCTAATTGACACGATTCAGCGCTTCAAAGGGCTTGAGTCGCCGGTCGTCATCCTCTGGGGCCTGGATACGATCGACTTGGAACGCAGCGAGGAGTTGCTCTATGTCGGCATGAGCAGAGCGAAGTCCCTGCTGGTGGTTGTCGGCACGGCGGCGACCTGCACGAATTTCAGAGGGGCATCGCAATAGTGAGATCCAGCCTGATCGAGAAGTTTGCGCCGGTCCTCTGCGATCCGCGCCCGCCAGTGGTGCGCGACCCGCGCCTGCTGATGGATGCAAGCGGCGACGTGAAGATATATTACGCGCCGTTCGAGTACATCAACCCCAGTGCGCGGATCGTTCTGGTCGGGATCACACCGGGCCCCACCCAGATGGTCAATGCCAACAACGAGGCGCGGCGCGCGCTTCAGGCCGGCAAGTCCAGCGCGGAAGCGATCCAGGCCGCCAAGAGCGTCGGCGCGTTCAGTGGTGAGCCGTTGCGGAGCAACCTCATCAACCAGCTCAACCATTGGGGCTTTCACAAGTGGCTCGGCCTGACCGATTCGGCCGACCTGTTCTCCACTTCGCGCCACCTGGTGCAGACAACCTCGCTGCTGCGCTATCCGGTGTTCGTCAAGGGCGACGATTACCGTGGCTCACCTGACATGACCAAGCACCCCTTGCTGAGGAAGTACCTGCTGGAGAACTTCGCGGCGGAGGTCGAGGAACTGAAGGATGCCGTGTTCGTCGGGCTCGGGCCGCAGGTCCAGAAGGTGCTGGACCGTCTGATCCAGGAGCAGGTCCTGAAACCCGACCGGGTGATTGGCGGCATGCTGCACCCATCCGGCAACTGCACCTACCGGATCAATTACCTCATCGGGGACAGAAGCGCGCCGGTCCCCCACGCCACCAACCCTATGCCTTACGACCAGGGCCGGCGAGCATTTTGGGAGCGGTTCGTCACCGCCTGATCGAAGGTCGGGTGAGTCGATGCGGACGCGGGTTCAATTCCGCAAATGGGAATCGAACTGGCGTCCTGTCTGATGCACTTGGCTGGTGACCCCGGCCGGGCAGAACTGGTAGGATTGCTGGCAGTTGGGGCTGGATTCCGCACCTTTCCGCAGGAGTTCGCAGCGGTTCTAAGGCGCTGAGTTACATAGGTTTGGCGCAGGGTTCCACCCCACCACCAATAAAGAAAGGCCGGAACCTCAGGGTTCCGGCCTTTTTCGTATCACCTGAAACAGCTGGATCAGCCCTGGATCGGCACCAGGGTGATTTCCACGCGGCGGTTCTGCGCGCGCCCGGCTTCGGTGCTGTTGTCGGCGATCGGCCGGGTCAGGCCGGCACCGACGGTGATCATCCGCTGCTGGTTCACGCCCTGCCCGGCGATGTAATTGGCCACTGCCTGGGCACGACGCTCGGACAGCTGCTGGTTGTAAGCCGCAGCGCCCACGTTGTCGGTATGACCGGCCACTTCGATGATGGTCTGGTCGTATTCGCGCAGGGTGCCGGCGAGGTTGTTGAGCACGGGGTAGAACTGCGCCTGCACGTCGGAGCTGTCAAAACCGAAGGTGATCGCGCCCGGCATGTTCAGGGTGATGTTGTCGCCGTCGCGGTGCACATCCACACCGGTACCGGCCATCTGGCGGCGCAGCTCGGCTTCCTGGCGGTCCTGGTAGGCACCCACGGCACCACCCGCCAGCGCGCCCGCGCCGGCACCGATCATTGCGTGCTGGCGGCGCTCGGTGGCGTCGGAGCCGCTGAGCAGGCCGGCCACTGCGCCAATGCCCGCGCCCACCAGGGCGCCGGTGCGGGTGCGGTTGGGATCATTCGGATCGGATGTCTGGCCGGTATAGGTGGCACAACCGCCCAGCATCAGGGCTCCCGCCAGCGCCGCGCTCAGGCCTGCAGTCGCGAGTTTGCTCATTATTTTGCTCCTTGGGTAAGTGGATCTCGGGACGCCATGGCCGCGATGCAGCACGGCAACGGGACTCCCCGATGGCTGAATGCTACCCAGTGAAGCGTCGCCGCCGGGTGATCGCGACGGCGACGGTCTGCCCACATTCAGCTTCCTGTAGCGCCCTGTTCAGGATTCGAAGCTGCCAACCGAATCGTGGGCCAGGTTGTCGAAGCGGGTGTACTCGCCAAAGAACTTGAGCTTGAACGAACCCGTGGGACCGTTTCGCTGCTTGCCGATGATGATCTCGGCCAGGCCCTTGTCCGGCGAATTTTCCTTGTTGTAGTAGTCGTCGCGGTAAATGAAGATGATGATGTCGGCGTCCTGCTCGATGGCGCCGGACTCGCGCAGGTCGGCCATCACCGGGCGCTTGTCGGTGCGTGACTCCAGCCCGCGGTTGAGCTGGGACAGCGCGATCACCGGCAGGTTCAGCTCCTTGGCCAGCGCCTTGAGCGAGCGCGAGATCTCGGAGATCTCGGTGGCCCGGTTCTCGTTGTTGCCGGGCACCGCCATCAGCTGCAGGTAGTCGATCACGATCAGGCCCAGATCATGCTCGCGCTTGAGCCGGCGCGCCTTGGCCCGCAGCACGTCCGGGGACAGCCCCGGGGTGTCATCGATGAAGATCTTCGATTCCTTGAGCATGCGGATGGCGCTGGTCACCCGGCTCCAGTCCTCGTCTTCAAGCTGGCCGGTACGCAGGCGCGTGGCGTTGACCCGGCCGTTGGAGGAGATCAGGCGCAGGGCCAGCTGGCTGGCCGACATTTCCATCGAGAACACGGCCACGGCCTTCTTGGTCTTCAGCGCGGCGTATTCGGCGATGTTGAGCGCGAAGGTGGTTTTGCCCATGGCCGGGCGCGCGGCCAGGATCAGCAGGTCGGTGTTCTGCAGGCCGGCGGTCATTTCGTCGAACTCGTCGTAGCCGGTCGGCAGGCCGGTGATCCCCTCGCCGTTGGCGAAGCGGGTCTGCAGGATGTCGAAGGCCTCGGCCATGGCCTTGTTGACCGGGGTGAAGTCGGCGCGGCCGCGCGCGCCCGCCTCGGCGATCGCGAACACCTGCTGTTCGGCCTTGGCCAGGATCTCGTCGCTCTCCCGCCCTTCGGGCTGGAAGCCGTCGTTGACGATCTCCGTGCCCACTTCGATCAGCTGGCGCAGCACCGCCTTGTCGCGGACGATTTCAGCATAGGCTTTGATGTTGGCAGCCGAAGCAGTGGTGTTGGCCAGCTCCACCAGGTAGGCACCGCCGGCGACCTCGCCTGCCAGACCCTGCGACTCGAACCACTCGCCCAGGGTCACCGCATCAAACGGCCGGTTGCGCTCGGCCAGCTCGCGGATCGCCCGGTAGATCAGGCGATGGTCACGGCGGTAGAAGTCCTCCATCACCAGCAGGTCGGCGACGCGGTCATAGGCGTCCGGGGCCAGCATCAGTCCGCCCAGCACGGCCTGCTCGGCCTCAACCGACTGGGGCGGCACGCGCAGCTGATCGATGCGGCCTTCACCGCGCGGCTCCTGGGAAAAAAAATGACGCTCTGGACGGGCTGGCATGGGCGCTTGGAACTCCTGGAAATAGACCGCCGTCCGGCCGGGACAGCGGCATGTCGATCCATCGTAGGGGGTCAGCCTGTGGATCCGCTACGGAACAACCTGTGGATAAGTCTACGCTGCCTGCCGGGTATCGCATCGCCTGCGAGTACCGCAGCCGGCTGCGTTTTCCGTGCGCGCAAACAAAACGGGCGCCCCGAGGGACGCCCGTCAAATCAGCTGCGCTGGGGCAGTGACTCAGACCGCCGCTTCGGGCTCGATGACCACCTGGATGGTGGTTTCAACGTCGGCGTGCAGGTGCACCACCACTTCGAACTCGCCGATCTGGCGGAACGGGCCTTCGCCCATCACCACCTCGGACTTCTCGAACGCCACGCCCAGCTGCGCGGTCAGCGCATCGGCGATGTCGCGCGGGCCGATCGAGCCGTACAGCTTGCCTTCCGGCGAAGCATTGGCGCGGATGGCCAGGCTCACGTCTTCCAGCTTGGCCAGGCGTGCGGACGCCTCGTCGTGGGTGGCCTTGGCCTTGGCTTCGTACTCGGCGCGCCTGGTTTCGAACTCGGCCAGGTTTTCAGCGGTGGCCGGCACGGCCTTGCCCTGCGGGACAAGGTAGTTGCGGCCGTAGCCGGGCTTCACGGCGACCTTATCGCCAAGATCGCCAAGCTTGGCGATTTTCTGCAGCAGAATGACTTGCATTGGATTGCTCCCAGTTCGTTAGCGACGCGGAGGCCGCGCCGCAACGGGTTCGCTGTCCGAAGGGACGGGATCAGACGTTATGGTTGTCGGTGTACGGGATCAGGGCCAGGTAGCGGGCGCGCTTGACCGCGGTGGCCAGCTGGCGCTGGTACTTCGACTTGGTGCCGGTGATCCGGGCCGGCACGATCTTGCCGGTCTCGGTGATGTTCTGGCGCAGGGTGTTCAGATCCTTGTAGTCGATCTCAACCACGCCCTCGGCGGTGAACTTGCAGAACTTGCGGCGGCGGAAGAACTTGGACATGGGTGTGCTCCTCAGGCTTTGTCGGCGGAATCGTCGTCGGCGCTCTCGCTGCCTTCGTCATCCGCATCGTCGGACTTGTTGTCGGCGTCGTCGTCGTCGCGGCGGCGGCGTTCGCCCCGCTCCGCACGGTCGCCGCCGCGGTCGCCCTTGTCATCCTTGTTCTTCATGATCAGCGACTGCTCGGTGATCGCCTCTTCGCGGCGGATCACCATGTGGCGCAGGATCGCGTCGTTGAAGCGGAAGGTTTCGACCAGTTCGTCCAGAACGGCCTGGCTGCACTCCACGTTGAACATCACGTAGTGGGCCTTGACCAGGTTGTCGATCGGGTACGCCAGCTGGCGGCGGCCCCAGTCTTCCAGGCGATGGAACTTGCCCTCACCGCCCTCGATCAGGGTGGTGTAGCGCTCGATCATCGCCGGCACCTGCTCGCTCTGGTCCGGATGGACCAGGAATACGATTTCATAGTGACGCATGCGTTTTTCCTTTCGGTTATCAGCCTGCAGGCGCGATCGCCCGCTGGCCAGACAGCCCCCCGCAACCCGACATGGGCGCAGTGGAGCAAGGGCCCGCCCCGGACCAATGCCGAGGCGAGCCGCACATTATGACGGATTTCTGCGGCGGATTACCAGCCGCTCCGGCGAAAAAGCCGCGCCGGCGCTCAGGCCACGCGGTCGGCGTCGGTGGTGAAGCTCTCGCCGCAGCCGCAGGCGCCGGCAGACTTGGGATTCTCGAACGTGAACTGCTCGTTGAGCCCCTGGCGGGTGAAGTCGATCCGGGTGCCGGCCACCAGCGGGAAGCTGTGGGCGTCGATGTAGATCCGCACCCCGTCCTGCTCGGCGATTTCATCGCCCTCGCGTTCTTCGTGGGCCAGGTCAACCACATAGCCCCAGCCGGAGCAGCCGGTCCGCTCTACGCCAAAGCGCATGCCCAGGGCATCCGGGTTGGCAGTAAGGAAACGCTGGACCCTGTCCAGGGCGGCGGGAGAAAGCGTGATGGTCATGGCTCGATTCTACCTTTTCGGGCTCCGGTACACTTGCCTCCTTGTTCATCTGTTCATCCAACCCGGAATTCAAGGCATGACGACGGTCAGCGTGGCGCAGGCGCTTGCGGGCAGGGTCCCCGAGGGCGGTGAGGTAACGGTCCGCGGCTGGGTACGCACCCGGCGCGACTCCAAGGCGGGGCTCAGCTTCATCAATATCAGTGATGGTTCGTGCTTTGCCACGATCCAGGTGGTGGCCGCGCAGGCGCTGCCCAACTACGACGCCCAGGTGCGGCGCCTGAGCGCGGGCTGCTCGGTGATCGCCCGTGGCACGCTGGTGGCATCGCAGGGCAAGGGCCAGAGCTTCGAGATCCAGGCCACCGATATTGAAGTGGTCGGCTGGGTCGATGATCCGGAAACCTATCCCATCCAGCCCAAGGCCCATTCGCTGGAGTTCCTGCGCGAGGTGGCGCACCTGCGCCCGCGCACCAACCTGTTCGGCGCGGTGACCCGGATCCGCCACTGCCTGGCCCAGGCGGCGCACCGGTATTTCCACGAGAACGGTTTCTACTGGATCAACACTCCGATCATCACCACGTCCGACGCCGAGGGCGCCGGGCAGATGTTCCGGGTTTCCACGCTGGACCTGGCCAACCTGCCACAGGGCAAGGACGGCAAGGTGGACTTCGGCCGCGATTTCTTCGGCCAGGAGACCTTCCTAACCGTTTCCGGCCAGCTCAACGTGGAAGCCTTCGCCCTGGCGATGAGCAAGGTCTACACCTTCGGCCCCACGTTCCGCGCCGAGCACAGCCACACCACGCGGCACCTGGCCGAGTTCTGGATGATCGAGCCGGAGATCGCCTTTGCCGACCTGGCCGAGATCGCCCGCGTCTCCGAGGAGTTCCTCAAGTACCTGTTCAAGGCGGTGCTGGACGAGCGCGCCGACGACATGGCCTTCATTGCCGAACGCGTGCAGAAGGACGCGGTGACCCGGCTGGAGAGCTTCATCAACGCGCCGTTCGAACGCATCGAGTACGACGATGCCATCAAGCTGCTGCAGGACTCGGGCCACAAGTTCGATTTCCCGGTGGAATGGGGCCTGGACCTGCAGACCGAACACGAGCGCTGGCTGACCGAGCAGCACGTGGGACGGCCGGTGGTGGTGACCAACTATCCGGAGCAGATCAAGGCTTTCTACATGCGCCTGAACGAGGACGGCCGCACCGTGGCCGCCATGGACGTATTGGCCCCGGGCATCGGCGAGATCATCGGCGGCAGCCAGCGCGAAGAGCGCCTGGACATGCTGGACGCGCGCATGGACCAGATGGGCCTGGATCGCGAACGCTACGACTGGTACCGCGATTTCCGCCGCTATGGCACGGTGCCGCACGCCGGTTTCGGCCTCGGCTTCGAGCGCCTGGTGGTGTACGTGTGCGGGCTGTCCAACATCCGCGATGCGATCCCCTACCCCCGCGCCCCCGGCCACGCCGAGTTCTGACCCCAGCGCCCCGGAGTCCGGATGCCCCTGTTCCTCGCCCTGTGCTTTCTTGGCGTCACCATTGGTGGCCTGACCGCGTTCGTGATCTTCTGGCCGCTGTCACTGGTGCACCTGCGCGACCGGCATCCGGCGCTGCGCGCACAGCTGGGCGAAGGTGCCTTCCTCAAACCTGCCGCGCTGCGCTGGCTGCTGTCCGGTGAATACCGGCAGTCGCCGGATCGCAGCTTCACCGGCCTGGCCACGCCCGCACGCATTGCGTTGTTCACCACGCTGTTCGGGATCGCCGCCACCGCCGTTTCCCTGCTCTGGGCCCTTGCATGATCGATCCGCGCAACCCTGCTTCCCCCACCTACACCGAATGGTGGCTGGCCACCCTGGGCCGCACCGTGGTCTGGGCCCGGCTGCGCGTGCGCGAGGCCGGCACTGCCGAGGTCTTCGACAGCGACGGCAACACCCTGGCCTATGACAGCGAAGACAGCGCCCGCGCCGCGCTGATGGATGCCGAATTCGTCGGCTGGGACGGCCTGGACGAAGACGATGCCCTGATGCGCGGCTTCAGCCTGTCCGAACTGGATCCCCCGCAGGGCGAAACCGACGACGCACTGCGTCCGCAGATGATCCGCAAGCTCGGCGCCCGCGCCTGAGCCCTGCCGCCGTGATGCCCGCCCCCACCTGCACTGGAACCCGCCCATGGACCTGAATCTGTCTGGCCGCCACGCCCTGGTGTGCGGCGCCTCGGAAGGTATCGGCCGCGCCGCCGCCGAAGAGCTGGCCGAACTTGGCGCCACCGTAACCGTGCTCTCGCGCCGTGAAAGCGTGCTGCGCGAGGTGGTGTCCGGCCTCGCCGGCGGTGCCGATCGCGGCCACGCCATCGCCGTGGCCGACAGCAGCGATGCCGAGGGCATGGCCGAGGCCGCTGCAGCCGTGGTCGCGCGCAGGCCCGTGCACATCCTCATCAACAACACCGGCGGCCCGCCGGGCGGCCCGCTGCACGCCGCCGGGCTGCAGGCGCTGGAAGACGGCTTCCGCCGCCACGTGATCGCCAATCAGGTACTGCTGCAGGCGGTGGTGCCGGGCATGCGCGAGGCAGGCTGGGGCCGGATCATCAACGTCATTTCCACCTCGGTGCGCGAGCCGATCCCGGGGCTTGGGGTATCCAACACCATCCGCGGCGCGGTGGCCTCGTGGGCCAAGACCCTGGCCGGCGAGCTGGCCGGTGATGGCATCACCGTCAACAACGTGCTGCCCGGGTTCACCGAGACCGGCCGCATCCGCCATATCATCCGCGATCGCGCCGCCGCCGAGGGCCGCAGCGAGGCCGAGGTGCGCAAGGCCATGGAGGCCCGCGTGCCCGCCGGACGCTTTGCCGACCCGCGCGAAACCGGCGGGGTGATCGCCTTCCTGTGTTCGCCCGCTGCGGCCTACGTCAACGGCGTCAGCCTGGCCGTGGACGGCGGGCGCACGCAGTCGATCTGAGGGTATGCCCGAAGGCCCGGAAATCCGCCGCGCCGCCGATCGCCTGGCCCAGGCGGTGGTGGGCCAGCCGCTGGTGCACGCGCAATTCGCTTTCCCCGGCCTCAAGCGCTTCGAGCGCGAGCTGCCCGGGCGCAGGATCGAATCCATCACCGCGCGCGGCAAGGCGCTGCTGACCCGTTTCGACCATGGCTGGACCATGTACAGCCACAACCAGCTGTACGGAGTATGGAAGGTCGCGGCGGCTGGCGAGCGGCCCGCCACCAGCCGCTCGCTGCGCGTGGCGCTGGAGACCCGCGAAACTGCCATCCTGCTGTATTCGGCCTCTGACGTGTCGATGTGGCCGGATGAAGAAGTGGAGTCGCACCCGTTCCTGCGTGGGCTTGGGCCGGATGTGCTGGACCCGGCATTGAAGCCGGCCGCCGTCGCCGCCCGGCTGGAATCGCCCCCGTTCCGGGGCCGCGCCCTCGGCAGCCTGCTGCTCGACCAGGGGTTCCTGGCCGGCATGGGCAACTACCTGCGCGCCGAAGTACTGTTCGCAGCGGCCCTGCATCCCAGGCAGCGGCCGAAGGACCTGCTGCCGGAACAGATCGGCGATCTGGCCAGGGCGCTGCTGGACATTCCCCGACTGAGCTATTCAACCCGCGGCATCCAGCAGGCCGACGGCATGCGCAGCGACTATCTGGCCGATACCGCGGACGGCTTCCGCTTCCAGGTCTTCGCCCGGGAGGGACAGCCCTGCCCCGCCTGCGGCACGCCGATCGAACGGATGATGGCCGGCTCGCGCCGCCTGTACCTCTGCCCGCGGTGCCAGGAGCCGTCGGGGGCGTAGCCCCGACCT
>DXCY01000121.1 GCA_019115725.1 Candidatus Luteimonas excrementigallinarum | reverse complement strand
CTGCACCGCCTACGACGCCCACGCGCTGAAGGCCTTCGAGGCGGCAGCGGTGGACTACCTGGTCAAACCGGTGCGCCTGGAACGGCTGCAGGCGGCGATCGAGCGCGCCCGTACCTTCACCCTGGGCCGGGACACTCTTGGCAGGGAACAGGCCGCTGCCGGCCCGGAGCAGCCGCAGGAACGCACCCACCTGTGCGCCCGCCTGCGCGGCAGCCTGCGGCTGATTCCGATCGGCCAGGTCCATTACCTGCAGGCAGATGAGAAGTACGTGGTGGTCCACCATGCCAATGGCGAGGACCTGATCGAGGAATCGCTGCGTTCGCTGGAAACCGAGTTCGGCGAGCGCTTCCTGCGCATCCACCGCAACTGCCTGGTGGCCCGCGACGCCGTGGTGGAGCTGCGGCGCGAGCCCGACGGCCAGTCGGTGGTGCTGCTGCGCAACGTGGACCAGCCGCTGGAAGTCAGCCGCCGCTGCGTTGCCCACGTCCGCGATACCCTCCAGCGCCTGTAGCAGGCGCGCGACGTGCTTCCGCGGGGTGGCATGGCCGCGGATGGTGGGGGCGGGGATAATAGGCGGATGAAAACCCTCCGCATCGCTACCCGCAAAAGCCCGCTTGCCCTCTGGCAGAGCGAATACGTCGCCGACCGTCTGCGCCAGGCGCATCCGGGTATCGAAGTGGAACTGGTACCCATGTCCACCCGCGGCGACGAAATCCTCGACCGCTCGCTGGCCGCGATTGGCGGCAAGGGGCTGTTTCTGAAGGAGCTGGAGCTGGCCATGCTGCGCGGCGAGGCCGATTGCGCGGTGCATTCGCTCAAGGATGTGCCGATGGAACTGGAACCGGGCTTTGCCCTGCCGGCGATCCTGGCCCGCGCCGATCATGCCGATGCCTTCGTCAGCACGCACCATGCATCGCTGGCTGATCTGCCCCAGGGCGCGCGGGTGGGTACTTCCTCGCTGCGCCGCCAGGCCCAGGTGCGCGCGCTGCGCCCCGACATCCAGCTCGGCGACCTGCGTGGCAACGTCAACACCCGCCTGGCCAAGCTGGATGCCGGTGAGTTCGACGCCATCATCCTTGCCTGCGCTGGCCTGCAGCGGCTGGCGCTGGATGCCCGCATCCGCAGCCGCCTGGATGCGCCGGAGTGGTTGCCCGCCCCCGCCCAGGGTGCGATCGCGATTGAATGCCGCGATGACGCCCCGGAGCTGACAGCACTGTTCGCTGCCCTGGATGATGCTCACACGCGCACCTGCGTGGAGGCCGAGCGGGCCATGAACCGCGCCCTGCACGGCAGTTGCCACGTGCCCGTGGCGGCGATGGCGGTGCTGGATGGGGAGCGCGTGACGCTGACCGGCATGGTGGGCGATGCCGCCACCGGTCGCCTGGTACGCGCCGAGGCGGAGGGCGCCGCAAACGACACCGGCGCGCTGGGCCGCCAGGTGGCGGAAATGCTGCTGGCGCGCGGCGCCGGCGAGCTGCTGCCGCCGGCGGAGTAAGCGCCGGCGCCGGCCGGCTTACTTGAAGGTGTAGACTAGGTTGATGGTGCTCAGGGTGTCGGTACGCTTGATGCCGGCACTCTCGTCCACATCGCTGTTGTGGCGGAACTGCAGCCCCGCCTTCAGGGCCAGCGCATCGTTCATGGCCACCGTCAGGCCCAGGTCGTTCTGGGCAAAGGTGTTGTCGCTGCCCGCCTCCACCAGCAGGGTGTTGCTCAGGCGGGTGTTGCTGGTCAGGCTGCGGCCGAAATCCATCAGTCCACGCACGATGTAATCGCTGTTGACCTCCTGGGTGCTGGCCTCGCGCGCACGCCGGTAACCGGGGCCGATTTCGAACAGCAGGAACGTGTTGTCATCGTTGAAGAAGTGGTGGCCGTAGCCGAACGAGAACGTGCCCTGGTAGTCGTTGGTCGCGTAGTCGTCGCGCTCGTAACGCGCGGCGCCGAACCAGTTGTGGATCTGGTCGACCTTGATCGAGGTGCTGCCGCCGATCTGGTAGCGGTTGGCACTGGTCTGGTACACCGTTTCCGAGTTGCCTTCCGCGTCCACCACGGTCACATCGGTCTTGGCCCGCAGCGCCGACAGGGTCAGCTGGTGCTTGCTGCGCGAATCCTCCTGCATCAGGTGCAGGCGGGTGTTGAGGTTTTCCGAATCGCGGTTGCCGCGGGTCATGGCGAAACCCAGCTCGCCGGTGGCGGCCCACACAGGCGGCTCGGCGCCGGGGTAGGGCGCATCCTGGGCGAAGGCGGGCGTGCCCATGGCAAGCGCGAGGGCGAGGGAAACGGGCAGGAAGGAACGACGCATGGCGGGCAAGACCTGGCTGATCACGTGCGAACGGACCATTATGCGCGACCCCCGCCGGGAGCCCCAAATCGCGCCCGTCAGTGCGGTGTCACGGCAGCTCGCGATGGCGCAGCACGCCGCTGCCGAACAGGATCATTCCGATCGAGAACACCAGTCCGAAGGCGGCCCGCCAGCGCGGCGAAGGCGCGTGCGCGGACAGCATGCCGCCCGACCCGGTGATGATCGACGGATCCACCAGAGCCCACAGGCAGGCCAGGACGCCGCAGCTGCCGCCCACCACCATCAGCAGGCGGATGATGCGGTTCACAACGCGCAGCGCCCGTTTCATCCGCGCCTCAGGGATAGAACGGGAAGAACCGCGGAATCAGGATGATCGCCGAGATCCAGAAGATCACGTTCAGCGGCATGCCCACCTTCACGAAGTCGCTGAAGCGGTAGCCGCCGGCGGTATAGACCATGGTGTTGGTCTGGTAGCTGATCGGCGTGGCGAAGCTGGTGGACGCGGCAAAGGCGACCGCGATCAGCAGCGGCTTGGCGTCCACGCCCATGGATTCAGCGGTGGCCAGGGCAATGGGCACGACCAGCACCGCCGAGGCGTTATTGCTCATCACCTCGGTCAGGACCGAGGTCATCAGGTAGATCGCGGCCAGCGTGGCCAGCGGACCATAGGGGCCGAGGAAGTTGAGCAGCAGTTCGGCCACCATGTTGGCGCCACCGGTCTTCTGCAGCGCGATGCCCAGCGGGATGATGCCGGCCAGCAGCAGGATCACCTGCCAGTCGATGGATTCATACGCCTCGTCCGGGGTCATCAGCCGCAGCGCCACGAGCGCCAGACAGCCCACCAGGGCGGAAGCAACGATCGGCAGCCAGCCCAGCGCGGCCACGCCGATGGCGGCGAACATGATCAGCGCCGACACGATCGCGCGCTTGGGCGCCACCCGCTCCTGGGCCCGCTCGCCCAGCACGATCATGCCCGGGTCGGCGCGCAGCGCATCAATGGCGTCCACCGGGGCGTCGAGCATCAGCACGTCGCCCACCGACAGCGGCACCCGGTCCAGTGGCACGCGGATGGCCAGCTGGCGGCGGTGGATGCCCTGCACCCGGGCGCGGTAGGTGTGGGCAAAGCGCATGCCGTGCAGGGTGCGTCCGATCAGGTGCGAGCCGGGGGCCACCATGGCCTCCACGTGCAGGCGCTCGTCACGGCGGACGGCATCGGATTCCTTCGGCTTGTCGCCCTCGTCACCTTCGGTGACAGGCGGCGGGGCGCGGTCGGGCGCCTTGGGCACGCGATCGAACTTGCACTTCATCGCCTTGCGCGCGGCCTCGATCCGCGGCCAGAGCCCGCGCAGCAGCAGCCGGTCGCCGGCCTGGATGGTCACGTCCGGGTCGCGCTGGGCCACGCCGTTGCGCAGCACTTCCAGCAGCTCCACGTCGTCGGCGCTGTCGGGCAGCACCTTGCGCGGCGAGGTGCCGATGACGGGGGTGTCGGCCGGCACCACCAGCTCGGCGATGAAACGGCCCACGTGCTCGGTTTCGCCCGGATTGGGAGTGCCGCGGTTGGGCAGGATCCACCAGCCCACGGTCAGCAGGTACACCGAGCAGATCCCCACGAAGATGATGCCCAGCGGCGCGAACTCGAAAATGGTGAAGCCCACGCCCGCCGCGTCACGGGCCATCGAATCAACCAGCAGGTTGGTGGAGGTGCCGATCAGGGTGCACACGCCCGCCGTCTGCGAGATGTAGGACAGCGGGATCAGGAACTTCGACGGCGCCCAGCCGTTGGCCGCCGTGGCCACCAGCACCAGCGGCAGGAACACCGCCACCGTGGCGGTGTTGTTGATGAAAGCGGCCACGCTGACCACCAGCCCCAGCATCACCAGCAGGAACAGCCAGCGCCAGCGGATGCGTGACAGCAGCTCGCCGATCGCCACCAGGGCGCCATTGGCCTTGAGCGCGCCGCTGAGCACGAACATGCAGGCCACCATCACCGTGGCCTGGTTGGAAAAGCCCGACAGCGCCTCCGGCACGCTGAGCACGCCCAGAACCAGCAGGGCGGTCATCACCAGCAGGGCCACCACGTCCACGCGCAGCTTTTCGGTGATGAACAGGTATACCGCCACCAGCATCACGGCGATTGTGGTCAGGAGAGTGAGCGGCAGATCCATTCATTCGTATCCGGAAACATGCCTTTCCGCCCTTGCGGGCGCCGGCAGACAGTGGCCAAGGATATCCGCAGCCGTGCCTGGTGCAATGCGGGAGGGGCGTGGCGGCGGTGGATCCGGGCCGCGGGCCGGTGGGATACTTCGCCCCTTTCCCGCCCTCCAGAAGGGGATTGCGTGGCCAGTCCGGAATCATCGTGGTTTGACGCCGTCGTCATCGGTGGCGGCGCGGGCGGCACCCTGGTGGCGGCGCGGCTGCTGGATGCCAAGGCCGGCGGAGGCCGGGTAGCGCTGGTGGAAACGCGGCCGGACGTGGCCGAAGGTGTGGCCTATTCCACCCGCCGCGGCGAGCACCTGCTCAACGTGCGCGCGGCCGGGATGAGCGCGTTCGATGAAGCGCCGATGGATTTCGTGGATTTCCTGCGCCGCCAGCCGGATTACGCCAGTGTGGCGGCGGCCGAGCTCGCCACGCGCTTCATGCCGCGCATGGTTTACGCGCGCTACCTGCAGTCGGTGCTCGACAGCCGCCCCGGGCGCGACCGGCTGCGCCGCTTCACGGATATGGCGGTGGACGTGGTGCCGGTGGAGGGCGGGGGCTTCACGGTGGAGCTGGCCTCAGGCGCGCGTCTGCGCGCCAGGGCAGTGGTACTGGCGGTGGGCAACCGGCCCGCCCGTCTGCCGCTGGCCGATGCCGGCGCAGCTACTGTGAAGGCCGGGGAGGTCGTGGAGGCCTGGGACTACCCCGCCGTGGCTGCCATTCCCACCGACGCCAACGTGTGCATCCTCGGCGCCGGGCTGAGCATGGTGGACGTGGTGCTGAGCCTGGAGGCGCGGGGCCATCGCGGGCGCGTGGTGTCCATCTCGCGCAGCGGGCTGCTGCCGCTGGAACACGCCGTGCCCGGGCCCGTTGCGCCCATCGATGTGCCGGCCGTGCTGGCCATGGACCTGCGCGCCCGCCTGCGCACATTGCGCGCGCTGGCTGCCGCTGAATCGGCACAGGGGCGGCCGTGGCAGGGCGTGATGGATGCGCTGCGCCCGCACGTGCAGGCCCTGTGGACCAGCCTGGATGCCGCCGGGCAGCGCCTGTTCCTGCGTCATCTGGTGCGGTACTGGGATGTACACCGGCACCGGATCGCACCGGAAGTCGCCGGCCGGCTGCGCGCCGCGACCGACGCCGGGCGCCTGCAGTGCCTGGCCGGCCGCCTGGTGGCGGTGGAAGCCGGGCGGCCGCTGGAGATTGTCTGGCGACCGCGCGGACAGGCCCGGACACAGCGCCTGGAAGCCGACGTGCTGGTCAACGCGCTGGGCATGGACAAGCGGATCGAAGGCGGCGACGGCCTGCTGGCCAACCTGCAGCGGCGCGGGCTGATGCGGCCGGGGCCGCACCACATGGGCGCCGCCACCAGCGGCGTGGGCGCGGTGCTGGGCGCTGATGGCCAGTCGGTGCCGGGCCTGTGGACGCTGGGCGTGCTGCGCATCGGCGACCTGTGGGAAACCATCGCCATGCCCGACCTGCGCGGTCAGGCACGCGATGTGGCCAAGGCCGTGCAGGCGGCCGATCAGTTGGGCGGCTGGATCACCAGCGAGGCGTCGTTGAAGCGCGAATAGCGCATCGTCGCGCTGCCTTCGCCCCCGTCCACCTGCATCTGCAGCGGCCAGCCCTCGCCGTTGACCCACAGCATCACCTCGGTGCCGGGCTGGTCGGGGTGGATGATGCGGTACTTGCGGGCCGGGGCGCCGTCGATCACGTCGCTGCCGGCGGCCTCGATGCGGGCGTTTTCCTGGGTTTCGCGGATATGGGCCTGGTCACGCATCCGGTCCAGGGTGCCGGCTGGCAGCGGCACGCGCATCACCCGCCCGGCCATCTCCATATAGGCCTGATTGCCGATGATGGTCTGCGCCGGGGCGCCCGGCAGCATCATCCGGTAGCGGTCGGGGGCTACGTACTGCATCTCGATCCGGCCGCCAGTCCCGGCCTGCGGGGCGTCGATATGGATCACGTAGCTGCTGGCGCTGGCCAGCTTGCCCACGGCGCGGGTCACCTCGTCGTGCGGTGAGGCGAGGGCGGTGGTGGCCAGCAGCAGGCCGGCAAGGCCGGCGGCGGTGAACAGGTGGCGCATGGGCAGGCTTCCGTGTGATGGGTTGCCCGGGTTTACGTCAATCCGCACGGGGCGGGGACATCCCGGGCTGCGGTGCGCCGCGCCGCCCGCCGCCCGGTCACGAAATTTGCCCGGGAATTTGCCCATAATCGGCCCATGGACAGATACGAGCGCATCCTTTCCCTGCACCGCACCCTGAAGAACGCCCGGTATCCGGTCACGGTGGCGTGGCTGCAGGATGACCTGGGCTGTTCACGGGCCACCGTCTATCGCGATCTCGCCTTTCTGCGCGATGCCCTGATGGCGCCGATCACCGGCGATGGCGAGGCGGGCTTCCGCTATGACGCCGACGAGGGTGAGCGCTTCGAACTGCCCGGCCTGTGGCTGAGTTCGGGCGAGCTGCACGCGCTGCTGGCCGCCCAGCAGCTGCTCGCGCGCAGCGCCGGTGGCGTGCTGTCCAATGCGCTGGCGCCGCTGCAGCAGCGCATCGAGAACCTGCTCAACGCCCATTCCACCGGCAAGGAGTGGCCGGTCGAACGGGTCCGGGTAATCCCGCACCACAGCCGGCGGATGGACGAGCAGGCGTTTCGCTTCGTCAGCTCGGCGGTGCTCGAGCGGCGCCAGCTGGCGTTTGAGTACCAGGCCCGCTCGACTGATCAGAAAACCCGGCGCAAGGTCTCCCCGCAGCGCATTACCCACTACCGCGGCAACTGGTACCTGGACGCCTGGGACCACGACCGCGAGGGCCTGCGCAGCTTTTCCGTGGACCGGATCACCCGGGCCCGGGTGCTGGACGAGGCCGCGCGAGATATCAACGAGGACGAGCTCGACCGCCACCTGGCCAGCGGCTACGGCATTTTTTCCGGCGAGCCGCGCCACTGGGCAACCATCGTGTTCAATCCGCGGGCCGCGCGCTGGGTGGCCGACGAGCACTGGCATTCGCAGCAGCAAGGCCGCTGGCTGGCCGATGGCAGCTACGAGCTCAAGGTGCCCTACAGCTCCTCGCGCGAGCTGCTGATGGACGTGCTGCACTACGGCGCCGACGCCACCATCACCGAGCCGCAGTCGCTGCGTGAACAGGCCCGCGCCCTGCTGGCCCTGGCGCTGTCGAATTACGAAAGCTGAGCGGCCCCGGCGCGGGGTCGCAGCCGGTGCGACCGGGGCGGGGGAGGCTGTAGCCCTCGACCACTGCCCGGAGCCGGCCATGTCCCACGCAACCCATCCTTCCGCTGAAGTCTCCTCCCAGCGCCTGCTGCGTCAGGCGCTGGTGGGCGCAGTGTTCCTGGGCGTGGTGGCCATGGCGTCGCTGCCCGCGGCGCGTGGTGCGGGGCCGCTGGGCTGGATGCCGCTGTGGCTGCTGGGCATGCCACTGGCCGGGCTGGCGGCGCTGGGCCTGGCCGACCTGCGCGAGCGGCTGCGGGCTGTCCCGGCTGCTGCGGCCCAGGTGCCTGCCCGGCGCCGGGCCCGGCCGGCCCAGGCGCGCCGGCGCATGGCTCCCCGGACCGGCACTTCGCGCCGCCGCGTGGCCGCGCCGGCCGCGGCCTGAGGGCCCAACTCCCGGCAGGTCCGCCCCGCGGCGGGCTGTGCTAGCGTTCAGGGTTTGATACCAGAACGGAGTTGGCCGCATGTCCCCGATTTCACGATTCTGCCTCGCCGCGGCGATTGCCGTCGGGCTGGCCAGCTGCTCCGCCGGAGCGGGCGAGGCCAACCAGGGAGAAACCAACGTGGCAGCAGATCCCCACCAGTGGCTGGAAGACGTGACCGGGGAGGATGCCCTGGCCTGGGTGCGCGAGCAGAATGCCGCCGCCGAGGCCGAGTTGGCCGATACCGACGCCTTCCGCGCGCTCGAGGCCGAGCTGCTGGCCATCTACGACTCCGACGACCGCATCCCCGGCGTGTCGAAGATGGGCGAGTACTACTACAACTTCTGGCGTGACCGGAACAACGAGCGCGGCATCTGGCGCCGCACCACGCTGGAGGAATACCGCAAGGACCAGCCGCAGTGGGAAGTGCTGCTGGACCTGGATGCGCTCAACGCCGCCGAGGGCGAGAACTGGGTGTGGCACGGCGCCAACTGCCTGCGCCCCGAGTACGACCGCTGCCTGATCGCGCTGTCGCGCGGCGGCGCCGACGCCGACGTGACCCGCGAGTTCGACCTGGCCAACAAGCAGTGGGTGGAAGAAGGCTTCTTCCGTCCCGAGGCCAAGGGCGGGCTGACCTGGATCGACCGCGACACCGTGTTCGTCTACACCGACTTCGGCGACGGCACCATGACCGATTCCGGCTACCCCCGGATCGTGAAGGAGTGGAAGCGCGGCACGCCGATGGATTCGGCCGAGGTGGTGTACGAGGGCCAGGCCGATGACATGTACATCAGCGCCCGCCGCGACCTGACCCCGGGCTACGAGCGTCAGTTCGTCAGCCGCACCATCGCCTTCTACAACGACGAGCTGTACCTGCGCGGCGACGACGGCAGCCTGACCAAGATCGACGCCCCGAACTCGGCCAACAAGTTCGCAGTGCGTGACTGGATCGGCTTCGAGCTGCGCGAGCCGTGGGAGGTGGGTGGCAAGACCTACGCGGCCGGTTCGCTGCTGGTCTCGGATTTCGACGGCTACATGGCCGGCGGACGCGAGTTCGAAGTGCTGTTCGAGCCCAGCGAAACCACCTCGCTGGCCGGCCTGACGATCACGCAGAACCACGTGGTCATCAACGTGCTTGATGACGTCAAGAACCGCCTCACCGTGCTGACCCCGGGCGAGGACGGCTGGAGCCGTGCGCCGTTCCAGGGTGCGCCGGAGCTGGGTACCGTGGCCGTGAGCGCAGTGGACAGCAATGAGTCCGACGCGGTGTGGATGACCGTCACCGATTACCTGACCCCGAGCACCCTGATGCTGGCCGACCTGGCCACCGGCGGTGCGCCGGAGGTGCTGAAGTCGATGCCGGAGTTCTTCGACGCTTCCACCCACGTGGCCGAGCAGCACTTCGCCACTTCCAAGGACGGCACCCGCGTGCCGTACTTCCTGGTGCGTCCGAAGGACATGGCCAACGACGGCAGCAACCCGACCCTGCTCTACGGCTACGGTGGCTTCGAGATCTCGCTGACCCCGGGCTACACCGCGGGCGTGGGCAAGGCCTGGCTGGAGAAGGGCGGCGTGTACGCGGTGGCCAATATCCGCGGCGGCGGCGAGTACGGCCCGCGCTGGCACCAGGCGGCGCTGAAGGAACACCGCCACCGCGCCTACGAGGACTTCGCGGCGGTGGCCCAGGACATGATCGACCGCGGCATCACCTCGCCCGAGCACCTGGGCGTGCGTGGTGGCAGCAACGGTGGCCTGCTCACCGGCAACATGCTCACCCAGTACCCGGAGCTGTTCGGCGCGGTGGTTATCCAGGTGCCGCTGCTGGACATGCAGCGCTACCACAAGCTGCTGGCCGGCGCCTCGTGGATGGCCGAGTACGGCAACCCGGACGTGGCCGAGGAGTGGGAGTACATCCAGACCTTCTCGCCGTACCACCTGTTCGACCCGGCGAAGAAGGACTACCCGCCCACCATCCTGCTCACCTCCACCCGCGATGACCGCGTGCACCCGGGCCACGCCCGCAAGATGCATGCGCTGATGAGCGAAGCGGGCGCGGACGTGCGCTACTACGAAAACATCGAGGGTGGCCACGGTGGCGCGGCCAACAACCGCCAGGCCGCGCACATGGATGCGCTGTTCTACACCTTCCTGTGGCAGCAGCTGGGCAACGACTGAGCCGCAACCGTACCGGGCGCCCGGCGGCAACGCCGGGCGCGACGCGGTTTCGCGCCCATGGCGCGCTCCAACGCACGCAACGCACGTTGTGAATTGACGGATAGACCCCATCCATGAAGCTCCCCCTGACCTTCGCCCTGGCCCTGCTGATGACCACCGCCTGCTCCCCTTCCTCCGATCATGCTGCCGACCAGGCCACCGCATCGACGCCTGTCGATGCCGTGCCGCCGGTGGCCGAGCTGCGTGCGCACCAGGTGACTTCGCCGCACGGCGCGGTGCGTGATGACGAGTACTACTGGCTGCGCGACGACACCCGCGAGGACGCGGACATGCTGGCCTACCTCAACGCCGAGAACGCCTATGCCGATGCGGTCATGGCTTCCAGCAAGCCGCTGCAGGGCAAGCTGTATGAGGAGATCGTGGGCAGGATCCGCCAGGACGACAGCTCGGTGCCGTTCCGCGAGCGCGGGTACTGGTACTACTCGCGCTTCGAGACCGGCAAGGATTACCCGGTGTACGCGCGCCGCGCGGACGCCGAAGGCGTGGACGCGCTCTCCATCCAGCAGACCAACGACGCCGGCGACTTTGCCGCCGAGCAGGTGCTGCTGGATGTGAACACCATGGCCGAGGGCAAGGATTTCTTCTCCGTCGCCAACTACGAAACCAGCCCCGACAACCGCATCCTGGCCTGGGCCGAGGACGACGTGGGCCGCCGCCAGTACGTGATCCGCTTCAAGGACCTGGAGACCGGCGAAACCTTCGAGGACGAGATCCGCGGCGTGTCCGCCGGGCTGGTGTGGGCTGACGACAACCGCACCCTGTTCTACGTCGAAAATGACCCCGAAACCCTGCTCACGGTGAGGGTGAAGAAGCACGTGCTGGGTACGCCCGCTTCCGAAGACGTGCTGGTCTACGAAGAGAAGGACGACAGCTTCTACATGGGCATCGGCCGCACCCGCGACGACGCCTACATCTGCATCTACGTGCAGAGCACCGTGTCTTCCGAGATGCGCTGCGCCCCCGCCGCCGACCCGGCCCAGTTCACCGTGCTGGCCGAGCGCGAGCGCGACGTGGAATACGACGCCGACCACCACGACGGCCGCTGGGTGATCCGCACCAACTGGGACGCGCCGAACTTCCGCGTCATGACCGCGCCCAGCAGCGCCACCTCGCGCGGCGAGTGGCAGGACTGGCTGGCGCACAGCGAAGCGGTGTTCATCGAGGACGTGGAGCTGTTCGACGGCTTCACCGCGATCGGCGAGCGCTCGGAAGGCCTGGAGCGGGTGCGGGTGATCCGCGCCGACGGCGCCGAGGAATACGTGAAGGCGGACGAGCCGGCCTATTCGATGGGCCTGAGCATGAATTCCGAGCCGGACACCGAGTGGCTGCGCTACGGCTACACCTCGCTCACCACCCCGGCCACCACCTACGAGATGAACGTGGTGACCGGCGAGCGCCGCGAGCTCAAGCAGCAGCCGGTGATCGGCTACGACCCGGAGCAGTACACCACCGAGCGCCTGTGGGCGACCGCCCGCGACGGCACCAAGGTGCCGGTGTCGCTGGTGTACCGCAACGGCTTCGAGCGTGACGGCACCGCGCCGCTGCTGCAGTACGGCTACGGCAGCTACGGCATGTCGATGGACCCGGGCTTCAACCTGCCGGTGGTGAGCCTGCTGGATCGCGGCGTGGTGTACGCCATCGCCCACATCCGCGGCGGCCAGGAGATGGGCCGCACCTGGTACGACCAGGGCAAGCTGTTCAACAAGATCAACACCTTCACCGACTTCATCGATGTCACCGACCACCTGGTGGCCAAGGGCTACGCGGCCCCTGACCGGGTGGCGGCCTACGGCGGCAGCGCCGGCGGGCTGCTGGTGGGCGCGGTGGCCAACATGGCCCCGGACAAGTACCGGGTGATCCTGTCGCAGGTGCCGTTCGTTGACGTGGTGACCACCATGCTCGACCGCGGCATTCCGCTGACCACCAACGAGTACGACGAGTGGGGCAACCCGGAAGAGCCGGAAGCCTACCGTTACATGCTCAGCTATTCGCCCTACGACAACCTCGAGCAAAAGGCCTACCCGGCGATGTTCGTCGGCACCGGCCTGTGGGACTCGCAGGTGCAGTACTGGGAGCCGGCCAAGTACGTGGCCCGTCTGCGGGTGTTGAACACCGGCGAATACCCGATCGTGTTCCGCACCAACATGGACGCGGGCCACGGCGGCAAGTCCGGCCGCTTCCGTCGCTATGAGGAGCTGTCGGAAATGTACGCGTTCCTGCTGGATCAGCTCGGCGCAGACTGAACCGTCGCTCGGGGCTACGCCCCCGGGCGGCGCTGCGGGAGCCATCCTTCGGCCCGGGTATCATCCGGTCTGTGAACGCGCCCGTCCGCTTCCGCTGGGCCTGGTTGCTGCTGGCCTACGCCATGCTCGGCCTCGGCATGCTGGGCGTGGTGCTGCCCGGGCTGCCCACCGTGCCGTTCATCCTGGTGGCCGCGTGGGCAGCCATGCGTGGATCGCCCCGGCTCCACCGCTGGCTGCTGGCCCACCGCACCTTCGGCCCGATGATCCAGAACTGGCAGCAGCACGGCGCCGTCACCCGGCGCTCCAAGGTGCTGGCCATCGGCACCATGGTGCTGTGCGCGGGAGTGCTGTTCGTGGTCTCGCCCCGGCCGTGGGCGGCGATGGTCGGAACCGGGGTGATGGCCATTGTGGCCATCTGGCTGTGGCTGCGGCCGGAACCGCCCGCTTCCGGACCTGCCGGTGACCCCGGGCCACGCTGAAGACGCCGGATTCCGCGCCGCGCCCCGTGCCGCTACACTGCCGGCATGAAAATGCCCCGCCTGTCCCCACTCCTCCTGCTGCTGGCCGCCCTGGCGCTCGCCGGCTGCGGCAACAAGCACGATCTGTTCCTGCCGCCTCCGCCCGACGACGATGAAATGATCGACGACTGGGACGATGACGACCTGCAGGAAACGTCCACGCCGCTTGACAATGCCGATCCGGAAGACGACGGCGACATGGACGCTACTGATGGGGACGCCGCCGCCGACACGGATGACCTTGACGAGGTCGACCCGGCGCTGCCGCTGCCCGTGCCGACCGGTGACGACTGAGGCCCAGGGCCTTTCCGGCACGGCGCCGATGCGCTTCACCAAGATGCACGGTGCCGGCAACGATTTCGTGGTGCTGGACCTGCGCGATGGCCGTGCACCGCCCGTCGCGTCGCTGTGCCGGGCGCTGGCCCACCGGCAGACCGGCGTGGGCTGCGACCAGATCCTGACCATTGAACCGGCGCGCTCGGCGGGCGCGGTGGCCGCCTATCGCATCTGGAATGCCGATGGCAGCCCCGCCGGCCAGTGCGGCAACGGTGCGCGCTGCGTGGCGGCCTGGCTGCTGCGTGATGGCGCCGCCCGGAGCCCTGCATTCTCGATGGACAGCCCGGCGGGCCTGCATGAGGTCACCATGCTGGTCGGCGGCCAGCTGCAGGTCGCCATGGGCGTTCCGGCGTTCGATCCCGTGGCCATCCCGCTGTCCGGCTTCGATACGCCGCAGGATCCCTTCCGCATCCGGCTGGACGGCGATCCGCTGGAATTCGGCGCGGTGGAGTTCGGCGCAGTATCGCTGGGCAACCCGCACGCGGTGATCGAGGTGGCCAATGTGGAGACCGCGCCGGTGGCCACGCTGGGGCCCGCGCTGCAGCGGTCGGCCTGGTTTCCCGATTCCGTGAACGTGGGCTTTGCCGAAGTGGTGGATGCGGCCACGGTGCGTCTTCGCGTGTACGAGCGCGGGGTGGGCGAAACCCTGGCCTGCGGCAGCGGTGCCTGCGCCGCCGCGGCGGTGCTGATGCGGCGCGGACGGGTGGGGCGGAACATCGCGGTGCAGCTTCCGGGCGGTACCCTGCACATTGCCTGGCCCGGCGATGGCGACCCCATCATGATGGCCGGACCGGCTGCATTTGTTTTTGAAGGAGAGTGGATCGCATGACCGAGACCGTCGAAAAGATCGGCGCCCACGAAGTGGCCGCCTGGCTGCGCCGGCACCCGAAGTTCCTGCAGCAGTTCCCGGACCTGGCGCTGAGCATGATCGTGCCGCGCGATGACGGCCCGGCGGCCTCGCTGGCCAGCTACCAGCTGGAAGTGCTGCGCGACAAGAACCGCGAGCTGTCGCGGCGCCTGCAGGACCTGTTTGCAATCTCGCAGGAAAACGAGCGGCTGGCCGTGCGCACCCACCAGCTGACCCTGTCGCTGATGCGCCAGGCCAATGCCGCCGGCACCCTCCGCGCCATGGCGGCGTCGCTGGCGGAGGATTTCGCCGGTGATCTGGTGCAGATCGTGCTGTTCAAGCCGCTGCCCGGGCTGGAAAGCGCCGACTGGCTGCAGGTGATCTCCCGCGATGACCGCCTGATGCAGCCCTTCACCGATTGCCTGAAGGAGGGCGAGCCACTGTGCGGGCGCCTGCATCCGGACAAGCAGGCCGTGCTGTACGGGGCGCGGGTGGAAGAGGTCAATTCCAGCGCCCTGCTGCCGCTGGAAGGTATCGGCCTGGTGGCAATCGGCAGTCACGACCCGAACCGCTTCTACCCCGGCATGGGCACGCTGTTCCTGCGCATGATGGGCGATGCCCTCGTGGCGGCCCTGCACCGCTTCGATGCCTGACCAGACGGTGGAGTGAGATGACTGCGCCCGCCGATCCGCTGGCGCCGGTGCAGCCGTTCCTGGACCACCTGCAGTTCGAACGCCGCGCCTCCGCACACACGCTGGATGCCTACCGTCGCGACCTCACCGCCCTGTGTACCTGGGCCGCAGGGCAGGACACCGGGGTCGAGTCGCTGGACGGCGCCGCTATCCGCGGCTTCATCGCCGCCGAGCATCGCCGCGGCCTGTCGCCCGCCAGCCTGCAGCGGCGCCTGTCGGCCTGCCGCGGCTGGTTTCGCTGGCTGCTGCGCAACGGTCGCATCGGCACCGACCCCACCGCCGGCATCCGCGCGCCCAAGGCCAGCCGCAAGCTGCCCCAGGTGCTGGATCCGGACGAGGCCAAGGCGCTGGTTGAAGTGCCCACTGATGTTCCGCTGGGGCTGCGCGACCGCGCCATGCTGGAGCTGCTCTATTCCTCCGGCCTGCGCGTAAGCGAACTGTGCCAGCTGTGCTGGCGCGACCTGCAGCTGGACGATGGCCTGGTCACCGTGCTCGGCAAGGGTAATCGCCAGCGCAGCGTGCCGGTGGGCTCGCATGCGCGTCGTGCACTGGAGGAATGGCGCGGGGAGAGCGGCGGCGGACGGGATTCGCCCGTATTCCCCGGCCGCGGCGGTGGATTCATCAGCCCGCGCACCGTGCAGGCCCGCATGCGCGTGCTGGCCCAGCGCCAGGGCCTGTTCAAGCGCGTGCATCCGCATCTGCTGCGGCATTCATTCGCCAGCCATGTACTCGAATCCTCCGGAGACCTGCGCGGCGTGCAGGAATTGCTCGGGCACGCCGACATCGCCACCACGCAGATCTACACCCATCTGGATTTCGGCCACCTGGCCCGCGTCTACGACGCCGCCCACCCCCGCGCCCGTCGCAAACCCGAAAAATAACGCGCCGCCGTCCACGGCACCGTAGGTCGGGGCTACGCCCCCGACGCCCCGCACCCTTGTATCGGTCGGGCCCGGCCCCCAAACAGGGGGTTCAACCCCCGGAGGCCGCATGGACCCCAGACAGAACCCCGACGTCTTCCACGCCACCACCATCGTGTCGGTGCGCCGTGGTGACAAAGTTGCCATCGCCGGCGATGGCCAGGTGACCCTTGGCAACACCGTGATGAAAGCCAACGCGCGCAAGGTGCGCCGCCTGGGCAGCAACGGCCAGGTGCTGGCCGGCTTTGCCGGCGCCGCCGCCGACGCCTTCACCCTGTTCGAGCTGTTCGAATCCAAGCTGGAAAAGCACGGCCAGCTGCTGCGTGCTGCGGTGGAATTCGCCAAGGACTGGCGCACCGAACGCCGCTTCGGAAAGCTCGAGGCCCTGCTGGCCGTGGCCGACAGGGAAACCTCGCTGGTCATCAGCGGCACCGGCGACGTGATCGAGCCCGATGACGGCGTGGTCGCCATCGGCTCCGGTGGCCCGTACGCACTCTCGGCGGCGCGCGCCCTGGCCGCCCATACCGATCTGGACCCCCGCACCATTGCCGTGGAATCGATCAAGATCGCCGGCGATGTGTGCATCTACACCAACGGCAACGTCGTGGTGGAGGAACTCTGATGGCTGACAACACCTCATCCACCATGACTCCGCGCGAGATCGTGCAGGAGCTGGACCGCCACATCATCGGCCAGGCCGACGCCAAGCGCGCCGTGGCCATTGCCCTGCGCAACCGCTGGCGCCGCATGCAGCTGGCCGAAGACCTGCGCAACGAGGTCATGCCCAAGAACATCCTCATGATCGGCCCGACCGGCGTGGGCAAGACCGAGATCGCACGGCGCCTGGCCACCCTGGCCAATGCCCCGTTCGTGAAGGTCGAGGCTACCCGCTTCACCGAGGTGGGCTACGTGGGCAAGGACGTGGAGCAGATCATCCGCGACCTGGCCGATACCTCGGTCAAGATGTTTCGCCAGCAGGCCAAGCAGCGCATGCGCACCCGGGCGGAGGAGAACGCCGAAGACCGCGTTCTCGATGCCCTGCTGCCGCGCCGTGAAACCCCGGCCCCGGGTTTCGGCTTCGGCCCGCAGCAGAGCGCCACCGTGGATATCGGCGCCGAGCCCTCCAGCCAGGAATCGGACACCCGCCGCAAGCTGCGCCAGCGCCTGCGCGCCGGCGAGCTGGATGATCGCGAGATCGAGCTGGATCTCAGCATGAGCGGCGGCGTGGACATCATGACCCCGCCGGGCATGGAGGAAATGGGCCAGCAGCTGCGGCAGATGTTCTCCAACCTCGGCGGCGGCAAGACCCAGAAGCGCAAGATGACCATCCGCGCCGCCCGCCCGCTGCTGATCGAGGAGGAGGCCGGCAAGCTGGTCAACGAGGATGAGGTGCGCGAGGCCGCCATCGAGGCCGCCGAGCAGCACGGCATCGTGTTCCTGGACGAGATCGACAAGGTTGCCCGGCGCAGCGAGGGTGGAGTGACCGGTGGCGATGTGAGCCGCGAAGGCGTGCAGCGCGACCTGCTGCCGCTGGTGGAAGGCTCCACCGTCAGCACCAAGTACGGCCCGGTCAAGACCGACCACATCCTGTTCATCGCCTCGGGCGCGTTCCACATGGCCAAGCCCAGCGACCTGGTGCCGGAGCTGCAGGGCCGTTTCCCCATCCGCGTCGAGCTGGCGGCCCTGACCAAGGATGACTTCGTGCGCATCCTCACCGAGCCCAAGGCAGCGCTCACCACCCAGTACGTGGAGCTGCTGAAGACCGAAGGGGTGGAGCTGGAGTTCGGCACCGATGCCATCGAGCGCCTGGCCGAAATTGCCGCCCAGGTGAACGAGCGGCAGGAAAATATCGGTGCGCGGCGCCTGCACACCGTGCTTGAGCGGCTGCTCGACACGCTGAGCTATGAAGCGCCTGACAAGACCGGCAGCGTGACCATCGACCGTGCGTATGTGGATGAGCACCTGGGTGAGCTGGTGGAGGATCCGGATTTGAGCCGGTATATCCTCTGAGCCGGCCGCACCGTGGAAACGCAGGGCCCGCCATCTGGCGGGCCCTTTTTCATCCAGTTGCCGGGGTGGGATGGTGGTGGCAACTGCTGTTGGACCGCCGCTGGTGCTCGAGGTGGGGGCCGTGGAAGAAGCCTGCCACTCCCGCCGGCAGGCAAGCGCCCTGTCAACGCACCGTCACACCCGCAGGTGGAATCTCCCTGCTGCAATGCAGCAAAATAGGGGATGTCCAAAGCTCCCTCCGCCGATTTCACTCTGCCCCCTGCTGCCCCCGCACTGAGCCCACGCCAAGTCGGTCTGATCCTGTTCGCGCTGACGCTGGGCGGCTTTGCCATCGGTACCGGCGAGTTCGCCGGCATGGGGCTGATGCCCAACATGGTCGCCTCGCTGGGCGTGACCGAGCCGCAGGTGGGGCACCTGATCAGCGCCTACGCGCTGGGCGTGGTGGTCGGCGCGCCGTTGCTGGCCATCCTGGGCGCGGGTTGGAAGCGCAAGACCCTGCTGCTGTCGCTGATCGGCTTTTACGCGCTGGGCAACCTGGCCAGCGCGCTGGGGCCGACCTATGGCAGCCTGCTGCTGTTCCGCTTCATTGCCGGCTTGCCGCACGGCGCCTACTTCGGCGTGGCGGCGCTGACGGCGGTGGCGATCAGCCCGCCGCATCAGCGCGGGCGCGCGGTCAGCCTGGTGATGCTGGGTTTGACCCTGGCGATCCTGGCCGGCAATCCGCTGGCGACGTGGGCGGCACAGGTGGTCGACTGGCGCTGGATCTACGTTGCGGTGGCGGTGATTTCGGTTGTCACCGCGGTGCTGCTGGCGGTATGGCTGCCGGTGCAGGCCAACGGTCCGAAGGCGAATCCGCTGGCCGAGCTGCGCGCGTTCAACCGCACGCCGGTGTGGCAGGCGCTGGGTATCGGCGCGATCGGTTTCGCCGGTATGTTCACGGTCTTCAGCTACCTGGCGCCCACCATGCTGGACGTGACCGGGGTGTCGGCGGGGTGGATTCCGCTGGGGCTGGCCGGGTTCGGCCTGGGCGGGGTGATCGGCAATTTCGCCGGCGGATGGCTGTTCGACCGCTACGGGCTGCGCAGCGTGTGGGTGGTGCTGGCGTGGGCGGTGGTGGCGCTGCTGCTGTTTCCGATGATGGCGGGCAGCCTGCCCACGATCCTGCTGGCAACCGTCGCCATCGGCCTGATGGGTGCGCTGGGGCCGATCCTGCAGTCGCACCTGATGGACGTGGCGGGCGATGCGCAGACCCTGGCCGCGGCCTCGCACCACGCGGCGTTCAACATGGCCAATGCGCTGGGGCCGTGGCTGGGCGGCATGGCGATCACCGCCGGTTACGGCTGGACATCGACCGGCTATGTCGGTGCCGCCACCGCCGTGGTCGGGCTGATGATCTACGCCTGGGCCAGCAGGACGGCGCGCACGGCGGCATCGGTGCCGACTGCCGCTGCGGCCTGCGAAACCTGACGGCGGGATTCATCGCGCATCAGAACTCCGTTTGCCCCGGCAGCAGCGCACGCAGTTCGGCTTCGGTGAGATTGCGCCATTGGCCGGTCTTGAGATGGGCCAGTTTGACCGGTCCAATCCGCACCCGGATCAGCTGTTTGACCCGCAGTTTGAAGTGGGCCGCCATCAGGCGGACCTGACGGTTGAGGCCCTGGACCAGAACGATCCGGAAGCCGAACTTGCCCAGCGGGCTGGTCCGGCACGGCAGGGTCATCTGGCCGTGCACGGGCACGCCTCGGGCCATGCCGCGCAGCGCTTCCTGGGTGACCGCGTTGTTCACGCCCACCAGGTATTCCTTCTCCAGCTTGTTCTCGGCGCGCAGGATGGCGTTGACGATGTCGCCGTTGCTGGTGAGCAGGATCAGGCCCTCGGAATCCTTGTCGAGCCGGCCGATCGGGAAGATGCGCTCCTGGTGGCCGACAAAGTCGACGATGTTGCCCTTCACCGACGATTCGGTGGTGCAGGTGATGCCGACCGGCTTGTTGAGTGCGATATAGACGTGGCGGCGCTTGCCGGGCGCGGCAGTCCGGGTCTGCAGGGGCTGGCCGTCGATCGCGACGACATCGCCTTCGCCCACTTCCGAGCCCACCCGCCCACGCTGACCGTTGACCGTCACCCGACCCTCGCTGATGAGGCGGTCGGCCTCGCGGCGCGAGCACGCGCCGGTGTTGCTGATGTACTTGTTCAGGCGCATGGCCGCAGGCGTTACCGGGAATCGCAAAGGCGGGAAGTCTGGCAGATCGCGGGCGCGGGGTCATGAAGTGACATCAGGGATGGCCTGGCCGGATTGCTGAACGGCGTCCTGGTCAGGCGCCGGGAGCCGCGTTTTCACCGGGAAAATTCTCGCGCCGGAACTTCCGCGCCCGGCCCATGCCGCGCAGCTGGGTGGCCAGTACTGCCGCCCACGCCAGCAGCACCATCGCCCCGGCCGGGCGGGCCAGCAGTGTGGGTGTCAGTGCGGCACCGATGAGCGCGGCGGCGGCGATGAGCTGCAGCGCAAGCACAATCCACTTGTCCCGGTCTGGCACCAGGGTGCCGACGCCGGGCACGCGCATGCCGCGCGGGCAGTCGCGGCGCAGGCCGATCCAGGCCAGGAAGCCGATGATTTCCAGCATCATGCCGGTGAGCATCATCGGCAGGCCGATGGCGATCACCAGGGTGCCGGCCAGCAGGACGCTGCGGGTTGAGAGCGGAGAAAGGGTGCCGGCCAGGGTGATCACGCAGGCCACGCCGACGGCCAGGGTGCCCATGCGCCAGGTCCACACCAGGGTCGGGTTGCGCCGGTACAGGGGCCGCAGCGGCAGCCACAGCGAGATGCCGACAAACAGCAGCGCCGGCAGCAGGGCGGACACCACCAGCGGCTGCTGCAGGCCGGAGTAGAGACGCAGCGTTGTGCCTACCGCCAGCGAGATCACGGTAAACGCCACCCATCCGCCGAGCCAGCGCTCCGGTACGTGCCGGGTGCCCTGGAACATCGGCAGGGTGACGCTGCCGACGGCGGCCATCAATCCCAGTACGCCGCCCAGCACGCCAACGGTGGCATGGGCATCGGTGATCGATTCCAGCGGCAGCGGCGCATCGCCGCGCAGGATGGCCACCAGCACGGCGCCGGCCACCGCGGTCACAGCCAGTGCGATCACCGCCATGGCGATTCCTGAGCGCAGTACCTGCTGGCCGCCGCGCTTCAGCAGGCCGGGCAGCGCGGCGCCGGCAAAGGCAAGAATCGGCCCCGCCAGCAGCACGCTGGCCACGCCCAGGCCGGTGCGGTGCATGTGGATCATGGAAACGGCGAACACCGCCAGGCCCAGGTTGAACGCAGCGTGCAGCCAGGAGGTCGAGCGCGCCAGCGGCATCGGCGTGGCGGCGGCCACCGGCAGGAACTGCAGCAGGCTGCCGAGCATGGCGTTGCCCAGCACGCCCAGGGTGAACAGGTGCACCAGCACCACGGTGTGCGGGGCCCAGCGGCTGGCCAGCGTGGTCTCGCCATGGGCCAACAGGAACGCGCCGGCCACCATGCCCCAGACGGAGGCCGTCAGCAGCCAGCGCAGCGGGCGATGCGGCGGTGGGGCCTTGGCGAAGTCCAGGCCGCTCATGCGGCGACGGAGAAGCGCTCCGCGTCTTCGCGCAGGAAGATGACCACCCGGGCATGCCCGGCCGGGCTGGGTTCGCGGCGCCAGGCGCAGCCCTGCATCTCCAGGAGCGGCAGCAGCGGGGCGGGCCAGAACGGGGTCAGGGCTTCGATGGAGTCACCGGGGCAGAGCGCTTCGACGGCATCAAGGATGCGCTCCATGGGCTCGGGCGCCGGCAGATGGCGCAGGTCCAGCTGGACGGTCATGGGCAATACCAGAAGATCGGAATGTGGCCAGCATGCCCGCGGGGCGGTAGTGAGGCCATGATCTGCATCAAGGCCGCGCGGGCGGGGTCAGTCCAGGCGGCGGGCGATGTGGCGGGGCAAGGCGAGTTCCTGCCAGCCCTGGGCCTGCACATGGCGCAGCACCTCGACCACATCGTTGCAGGTGCGGTCCACGGCATCGACCAGGGCAGCGCCCTTGTGCAGGCGGCCGGCGATCAGCGCGGCGAACATGTCGCCCACGCCCTTGACCGGATGCGGTACCAGGGGGTGCTCGAGCACCTCGCGCACGCCTTCGCCCACGATTGCCACCTGGATGCGCCCGGGCGGGCACAGCTCCGGCGCGGCGCTGGTCACCACCACCCAGCGGGTGGTGTCGCTGAGCAGCGCGCTGGCGGCGTCCATGCAGTCGTCCAGCGTGCGCGGGCTGCGCCCGGCCAGCTTGCCGAGTTCAAAATGGTTGGGGCACAGGCCCTCGGCCAGCGGCAGCAGGTGGTCGCGCCACACTGGCAGCAGGGCCGGATCGGTATAGACGCCGTAGTCGTGATCGCCGATCACCGGGTCGATCTGTACCCGCAGCGCCGGATTGACCGCCTGCATCCGCCGCAGCCACGCCGCCAGCGCGATGCCCTGCTCCGGCGAGCCGAGGTAGCCGATCACCACGCGTCGGGCGCGGGTTGCCGCCTGGCGGGCCTCCAGGTCATCCAGCAGCCCGGTGAACCAGTCCAGCGGTAGCGGGCCGCCGTGCATGGTGGGGTAGTGCGGGGTGTTGCCGAACACCACCGTCGGCACCGGTGCCACGTGCAGGCCCAGCGCCTGCAGCACCGGCACGGCGATGTTGTTGCCCACGTTGCCGTAGGCCACCTGGGATTGCACCGAAACCACATCCACGATGCGCTCGCCCACGGCGGGGGGCGGCGTGGGAGAGGGGGAGGCGGACTGGCTCACGGGGCGTCCTGCTTTCCGGCGAAGCCGGGCCAGTAATCGCTGTCGGCGGTGGGGCGGGCGCCGAAGATGGCGGTACCCACGCGCACCGTGGTGGCGCCTTCCTCGATGGCCATTTCGAAATCACCCGACATGCCCATCGACAGCTCGTCCATCACGATCCCGTCCGGCGCCTCCTGGCGCAGCCGGTCGCGCAGCTCGCGCAGGCGCACGAAGCAGGGGCGCACGCGGGATTCATCCTTCGAAAACAGCGCCAGCGTCATCAGCCCGCGCACCCGCAGCGAGGAATAGGCAGGCAGCGTGCGCACGAAATCCACCACCTGCTCAGGCGGCAGCCCGAACTTGGTGTCCTCGCCGGAGGTGTTCACCTGCACCAGCACGTCGATCGCCCGGCCCTCGTGCTGCAGGCGCCGGTCCAGGATCTCGGCCAGGCGGGCGCTGTCCAGACCCTGGAACTCGCTGGCGAAGCGGGCCGCGTGCTTGGCTTTGTTGGTCTGCAGATGGCCGATCAGCACCCAGCGCAGGTCCTCCAGATCGCCCATCGCTTCCCATTTGCCCTGCGCTTCCTGCACCTTGTTCTCGCCCATCTCGCGGATGCCCAGCGCATAGGCCGCACGCAGGCGTGCTTCGTCCACGGTTTTGGTGACCGGGAGCAGGCGGATGTCGGAAGGATTGCGGCCGGCGCGGTGGCAGGCGGCATTGATGCGGGCGTGGATCGACTCGAGGTTGGCCTTGAGATCGGCGCTGAAGTCACTGTTGCTCATTCCCCAAGTTTACGCCCCGTCCCGTCCCGGGCGCGCACGCACTGACATTGACCATGCGTCGGCATTGACATGGGGTGCTGCACAATCGCGGCCTTCCATCAGGAAGCCTTCCCATGGCCGGTGCCAGCCTGCTCACCCTGCTCGACGATATTGCCTCGATCCTCGATGACGTCTCGATCCTGACCAAGGCGGCGACCAAGAAGACCGCCGGCGTGCTCGGCGATGATCTGGCCCTCAACGCCCAGCAGGTCACCGGGGTGCGCGCCGACCGCGAGCTGCCGGTGGTGTGGGCTGTGGCCAAGGGCTCGCTGCTCAACAAGGCGATCCTGGTGCCGGCGGCGCTGGCGATCAGCGTGTGGCTGCCCTGGGCGATTACCCCGCTGATGATGCTGGGCGGCGCGTTCCTGTGCTTTGAGGGCGCGGAAAAGCTGGCCCACCGGTTCCTGCATCCGCAGCAGGCCGCCGAGCGCAAGGCCACCCACGCCGCGCACAACGCCGATCCCACGGTGGATCTGGTGGCGGCGGAAAAGCAGAAGATCCGCGGTGCCATCCGCACCGATTTCATCCTCTCGGCCGAAATCATCGTGCTGTCACTGGGCGTGGTCTCGGCAGCGCCGTTTTCGCAGCAGGCGCTGACCCTGGTGGTGATTGCGCTGGGCATCACGGTGGGCGTGTACGGGCTGGTAGCCGGGATCGTGAAGATGGATGACTTCGGCCTGTGGCTGTGCCGCCGCGGCGGCGCGCTGGCGGGGCTGGGCCGGGCCATCGTGGCCTCGGCGCCGTGGTTGATGAAGACCCTGGGCGTGGTGGGTACGGCAGCCATGTTCCTGGTGGGCGGGGGCATCTTCGTGCACGGCATCGGCGCGCTGCAGGCGTTGATCAATCAGATGTCGCCGGGCGGTCTGGGCGGGGCGCTGGTCGGCATGCTGGGCAACGCGGTGGTTGGCATCCTGGTGGGTGCGGTGGTGCTGGCGGTGGTGGAAGGCTTCCAGCGCCTGCGCAAACCCACCCCTGCGTAGGCATACTCGCGGGCGGTTTACCGGGGAGGTGACGTCATGACGAATGCGGGTTGGTCCAGGCGCGAACTGCTGGCGGCGATGGCCGCGGGCGCGGCCACGATGGCGCTGCCCAGGCGGGCACGCGGCGAGCAGACGGCCCCCGGGATGTTGCAGGTCCGCGATGTGATGGTCATTGACGGCACCGGTGCGCCGGCCAGGCATGCCGATGTGCTGGTGGCCGAAGGCCGCATCGTGCAGGTCGGGCGCATCAGCCGCCGCGCTGCCCGGGGTGCGCGGATCATCGAGGGCGGTGGCCGCGTGCTGGCGCCGGGTTTCATTGATCTGCACACCCACGGCGATCCGCTGCAGCGCTCCTACCAGCCGTTCCTGGCGATGGGCGTGACCACCGTGGTGCTGGGCCAGGATGGTGGCAGCCCGGGCGCCGGTGACGATGGCATGCGCCGGCTGCCGGAGTGGATGGCGGCGGTTGAAGCCGCCGGGCCTGACATCAACGTGGCCAGCTGTTCCGGGCACGGCACGCTGCGCCGCCAGGCACGCATTGGTGATGACACCCGGGTACCGTCCGCCGCCGAACTGGCGCGCCTGGTCGCGCTGCTGGAAGAGGACATGGCGGCGGGCTCGTTCGGCCTCTCCACCGGGCTGGAATACGTGCCCGGCATGTACGCCGAGCAAGCGGAAATCGCCGCGCTGGGCCAGGCGGTGGCGCATCACCGCGGGGTGGCCATGAGTCATATGCGTTCGGAAGACGACGACCGGGTGGAGGAGTCCATCCGCGAGCACATCGAGGCCAGCCGCCCGGCCCGCACCCACATCTCGCACCTCAAGGTGGTGTACGGGCAGGGCGCCGGGCGCGCGGAGCGCCTGCTGGAAACGCTGCAGGCATACCGCAGCGCGGGCGTGGAGCTGACGGCCGATGCCTATCCCTACACGGCCAGCTATACCGGCGTGGGCATCCTGTTTCCCGAATGGGCCATGCCGCCCACCGATTACGACCAGGTGCTGGCCACGCGTCGCGACGAGCTGCGCGCGGCGCTGGAGGCGCGCATGATCCGCCGCGGCGGGCCGGAGGCGCTGCTGTTCGGCAGCGGCCCGCATGCGGGCCGGACGCTGGCCCAGGTGGCCGAGGCCGCCGGCCAGCCGTTCCCCGATGTGCTGCTGGAGATTGGCCCGCGCGGCGGCAGCGCGGCCCACTTCGTGATGGACGAGGCCCTGCAGGCCCGGCTGATGCTGGATCCGTACGTGGCCATTGCCAGCGACGGCTCGCCGGGCGGCAGCCATCCGCGCGGCGCGGGCACGTTCGCCAAGTGGATCGAGGAGTTCGCGGTGCGCGATGGGCTGGTGACGCTGGAAGAGGCGGTGCGCAAGTGCACCGGATTGCCGGCGTCGATCCTGCGCCTGGCCGACCGTGGCCTGGTGCGCGAGGGCGTGGTGGCGGACCTGGTGCTGTTTGATCCCGCGCGGGTGCGGGCGCGCGCCGATTACGTGGATCCGACCGCGCAGGCGGAAGGCTTCGATCTGGTGCTGGTGAACGGCGTTCCGGCGTTCGAGGGCGGCGAGCGCGTAGTGAGTGCCGGAAAGATGCTGCGTCACGGGAGCGTGCGTCGGGCGTCGGCCGCGTAGGGCCGACCTACGTACGGGTTCGGACGAGTTTGTGCCCCGTAGGTCGGGGCTACGCCCCCGACGCCGCGCGGGTGAACACCGTCCAGCCCGATAGAATGCGCCGATGCAGAAGGAACACTTCGATGTAGCGGTGATCGGCGGCGGCGCCGCCGGGTTGATGAGTGCCCAGGTGGCCGCCGGCCGGGGCCTGCGGGTGCTGGTGCTGGAAGGGTCCAACCGGGTCGGCAAGAAAATCCTGATGTCGGGCGGCGGGCGCTGCAACTTCACCAATACCGGCACCGGGCCGGAGAACTTCCTCTCCGCCAACCCGCACTTCTGCAAATCGGCGCTGGCCCGCTATTCGCCCTGGCACTTCCTGGAAATGGTGGAGCGGCACGGCATTGCCTGGCATGAAAAGGAGCTGGGCCAGCTGTTCTGCGACGAGTCCTCCAAGCTGATCGTGCAGATGCTGGTGGATGAATGCACCCGGGCCGGGGTGCGCATTGAAACCCGCAGTGCGATCACTGCGGTCAATGTTGAAGATGACGGCCGCTTTGCCATCCGCAGCCGGCTGGGCACCACGGTGGCCGACCGGGTGGTGGTGGCCAGCGGCGGGCTGTCGATCCCGAGCATGGGTGCCAGCGGGTTCGGTTACGAGGTGGCCGGCCAGTTCGGCCACCAGGTGCTGCCGACCCGCGCCGGGCTGGTGCCGCTGACCCTTAGCGGGCGCCATCAGGAGCGGCTGGCTGAACTCGCCGGCGTGGCGCTGCCGGTGGAGGCGCGCTGCAACGGCATGGCCTTCCGCAACGCCATGCTGCTGACCCACCGCGGCGTCAGCGGGCCCGCGATCCTGCAGATTTCCTCCTACTGGCAGCCGGGCGACGCCCTGGCGCTGGACCTGCTGCCTGGTACCGATGCCCTTGACCTGCTGCAGCAGTGGCAGGCCAGGCGCCCGGATGCCGAACTCAGGACCCTGCTGGGCGAAGCCATGCCCAAGCGCTTTGCCCAGCGCCTGTGCGAGCACTGGCTTCGCAGCCAGCCCATGCGCCGCTATACGCCGGCTGAACTGCGCGACATGGCGGCCACGCTCTCGGCCTGGCCGCTGGTGGCCAGCGGGACCGAGGGCTACCGCACCGCCGAGGTCACCCTGGGCGGCGTGGATACGGCTGAAGTCTCTTCGTCCACGCTGGAATCCAGGCGCGTGCCGGGGCTGCATTTCGTCGGCGAGGTGCTGGATGTGACCGGCTGGCTGGGTGGCTACAACTTCCAGTGGGCGTGGGCGTCGGGCCATGCGGCGGGGCAGGCGGTGTAATCTTCCGGGCCCCTGTTCTGGAGAACGCCATGTCCTTCGCACCTGTCCGGATCCTGCTTGCCAGCCTGTTTGCCGCTGCGGTTGCCAGCGGCTGTTCCGATCCCGGCCCGCCGCCCGGCGGCACCGTGGCGCAGATGGAGCAGATCGAGATCCGCGAAGGGCAGGGCGAGCTGGCCGAGGCTGGCGACGAGGTGGTGGTGCACTACAGCGGCTGGGTCTATGACCAGCGCGAGGCGGACGCCCGCGGCGAGGCTTTCGACAGCTCGGTGGAACGGGGCGAGCCGTTCGTGTTCCCGCTGGGTGCGGGCCGGGTGATCCGCGGCTGGGACGAGGGCGTGGCCGGCATGCGCGTGGGCGGCCAGCGCGAACTGCGCATCCCGGCCGAGATGGCCTATGGCCGCCGCGGCGCGGGCGGGGTGATTCCCCCGAACGCCTCGCTGGTGTTCGAGGTGGAACTGCTCGAGGTCCGCAAGGGCGAGTGACGGGCCGCTGCCGGCCGGTCGTATGCCGCGGCTTCACCTGGCCGCTGGCACGATGCGGCCATGGCCTACACATCCGATTACGCCGCAGAAGAGCCGAGCCGCGCCAGCGTCGACGCCATGGACGGGATCACCGTGCTGGAGTTCGGCGCGCCCTGGTGTGGCCACTGCCAAGCCGCCCAGCCCTCGCTGCAGCGGGCCCTGACCAGCCGTGAAGGGCTGGCACATCTGAAGATCGAGGACGGCCCCGGGCGGCCGCTGGGGCGGTCGTTCCAGGTCAAGCTGTGGCCCACGCTGGTGGTGCTGCGCGACGGCGCGGTCGTGGCCCGCCTGGTACGGCCCGCGGCCAATGAGATCGAACACGAGCTGGGACGGCTGTAGGCCGCCCCCAGCACGGACCCCGAGGAGGATGACACGCGTATGAGGATTCCCAAGGACACCCTGGTCATCGTGGCCGACGGCGGCGGCGCCCGGCTGCTGCGCAATGTGGGCGGCGTGTTCGACCACGCGCTGGAGCAGATCGGCACGCTCAGCCCGCAGAACCTGGACGATGATGGTCCTGCCGGTTCGATCCCGACCGAGACCCGCGGCGAGGAAATTGATGAGGCCACGTTTGCCAAGCAGTTGGCCAACCACCTCAATGCGCTGGCGCTGAAGAACGGCTTCGAGCATGCGGTACTCATCGCGGACCCGCAGACCCTTGGGCAGATCCGGCCCAGCCTGCACGGCCAGGCCAGCGAACGGCTGCTGGCCGAGATCCCCAAGAACCTCACCAACGCACCGATCCCGGACATCGTCCGTGCCCTGTCCTGAGCCCGGCGCCCGGATGGGGCGATACTTCCGGGCCACACAATCGGGGAGTCGAGGATGCACAGGGTGTTGAAGCGGAAGGGACTGAGCCGGAAGGGATTGAGTCGGGCAGCGGCGCTGCTGGCGCTGGCAGCGGCGGCCTCCGCTGCGGTGGCTGCCGATCCGGCAGGGCCGGACAGGACGGCGCAGGGTCCGCAGGATCAATGGTGGGAACGGCTGCAGGCACTGTGCGGCAAGGCCTATGCCGGTCAGCTGATCCGGGCGCCGGAGGGTGATGACACTTTCCGCGATCGCAACGTGGTCATCCATGTGCGCGACTGCAGCGATGACCGGGTCCGGATCCCGCTGGTGATCGATGATGACCGCTCGCGCACCTGGATCCTCAGCCGTGGCGCGGGCGGGATCGAGCTGCGCCACGACCATCGCCAGGCCGACGGCAGCCCCGATGCCGTCACCCTGTACGGCGGCTCCACCCCCAACGCCGGCAGTGCCGATACGCAGATGTTCGCCGCCGATGACCAGACCCGCGAAGCGATCGCCGGCAGCGGCCAGCGCAGCGTCTGGCTGATGGAGATCCATCCGGACGGGCGCTTTGTGTATGCCGGCAACCGGGTGGGCACCGAGCGTGGCTTCCAGGTGGATTTCGACCTGTCCACGGTGGTGCCCGCGCCCGAGGCGCCCTGGGGCTGGGAGGACTGATCCGGCGGCGGGCGCAGGCCCGCGGCCGGCCGGCTAGGCGTCGTCGGGCAGGCGCGGCAGGCCGTGTGCCTGCCACTGCACGGCGCGGCCCTTGCCGGCCCGCTTGGCCGCGTACTGCGCCTGGTCCGCGCGCTGCAGCGCCTGCGCCAGCGATACATCCGCCGCGTCGGCCACGCAGTAACCCAGGCTGCAGGAAGCCTGCAGGGTGTCATCGGCACCGGCGGCCACCTGCCGGGTGGAGGCGCTGACCGCGGCGATCAGCTTTTCCGCCACCACCTGGGCAGCGCCGGCCCCGCCCACATGGCGGGCGATCACCGCGAATTCGTCGCCGCCCAGGCGCCCGATGATGTCGTCCGCGCGCAGGCTGTCGCGCACCCGCGCGGCCACTTCCTGCAGCAGCCCGTCACCGGAGGCGTGGCCCAGGCTGTCGTTGATTTCCTTGAAGCCGTCCAGATCGAAGAAAAACACGCCCAGCGGGCGTCCCTGGCGGGCCGCCTCCCTCCAGGCGTGGCCGCCGTGGGCCTCGAAGCCGGCGCGGTTGAAGGTGCCGGTCAGCGGGTCCTGTTCGGCCCGGCGCACCAGCTCCTGGCGGTGGGCCTTTTCCAGGGTCACGTCACGCAGCATCACGTGCACGCCATCCACGTGGCCGTCCTGGTCGCTCTGCGGAATGAAAACCGCGTTCCAGGTGCGGATGGCGGTATCGCCCGGGTCGTCGAAGTCCACGCCGTGCTCGATGCCGGCGTAGGCGCTCTCCAGACCGGCGGCGAAGTGGTCCGCTACCGGCGCGCTGACCAGCTCCAGCAGCGGCTGGCCGATGATCTGGTCCTCCGGCCGATGCAGTTCCCCGGTCCAGCCGGAGTTGATGAATTCCACCCGCATGTCGCGGTCCACGAACATCAGCAGTACCGGCAGCGCATCGGCCAGGGTGGCCAGGCGGCGGTCGCCGCGGCGGCGGGCCGTTTCGGCCAGGTGCTCGGCGGTCACGTCCTGGGCGGTGGCGAAATAGCCGGTGATACGTCCATCAATGAGCATGGGCGAGGCGTGCACCTCACACCACACGGTGCGCCCGTCGATATGCATGAAGCGCTGTTTCCCGGAAAACCGGTCGCCGGCGCGCCAGGTGCGCTCCCACTCGGTGACCACCCGCTCGCGGTCCTCGGGATGGACCGATCTGATCCAGCCGTCGCCCAGCGACTGTTCCTGGCTCAACCCGGCCAGCCGCTGCCAGGCGCGGTTGACGTAGGTGCAGCGGCCCTGGGCGTCGGTGCGCAGCAGGCCGAGCGGTGCGGCGTCGTTGACCGCTTCCAGTTCGGCGGTCTTGGCGCGCAGCTCGCGCGCGATGCGCTGGCGCTCGGTGACGTCGTGGGCAAGGCCCAGCACCACCTGTCCGCCCTCCCGGTCCAGCAGGCGGTTGTGATAGCGCCAGATCCTGAGTTCGCCGTTGACCATCACCGGCACCAGGCCCTGGTCGGCGCCCTGTTCGCGGATGCGCTGCAGATAGGCATCCACCTGCGCGTGTGCTGCGTCAGGGACGAATCCGTGCAGCCTGCGTCCCACCAGATCTTCCGGCTCCACGGCGAACACCTGTGCCGCCGCGGGGTTCACCGACAGCAGCACACCGCCCAGCGAATGGGTGCAGATCAGACCCATGCTGTATTCGAAGATGTCGCGGTAGCGGCGCTCGCTCTCGGCCAGCTGGCGGCGCGACTGCAACAGCTCTTCCCGGGCCTGGCGCTCGCGGTTTTCCAGCTCCTGGCGGGCCTGGGCCAGGCGCAGTGCGCGGTCCAGCATTCCCGGCTTGGCGTCGGACTTGCGCAGGTAATCCTGGGCGCCGGCGGCAATGGCGCGCTCGCCCAGGTCCCCGTCGCGCCCCGTCAGCACCACCACCGGCAGCTCCGGGTAGCGCGCCACGATTGCTTCAAGCCCCTGCAGGTCCTCGCTGTCGGGCAGGCCCAGATCCAGCAGCACGGCCGCATAGCGCGCGTTTTCCAGCATGCGCAGCGCGGCGCCCAGTGACGGGGCGTGTTCCACCTCGCGCGGGGGGTGGCAGGCGCGGCGCAGCACAGCCGAATACAGCGCAGCGTCGCTGCGCGTATCGTCGACCAGCAGGATCGTTTCGGCCCGTCCCATCGCGCGCAAGCCTACTGGACGCGCCGCCAATCCGCGCGTGCGCGGATCACATGGAGGTGTGCGGCGGGAGTCATCAGGTGCCCGCCGGCGGGCTCAGCCGGAACAGACGGCCGTCGGCACCGTCTTCCAGCAGCCAGATGGCGCCGTCGGGGCCCTGTTCCACCTCGCGGATCCGGGTGCCCATGTCGAACCGCTCCGCCTCGCTGGCCGTCCCGCCATCGAACGCGATCCGCACCAGCGACTGCGAGGACAGACCGCCGATCAGGCCGCTGCCCTTCCAGGCCGGGAACATGCCGCCGTCGTAGATGATGAAGCTGGATGGCGAAATCACCGGGGTCCAGGTGATCACCGGGGCGCGGAATTCGGGCCGGGTGTCGTGGTTGGGAATCGGGCGGCCGTCGTAGTGGTCGCCGTTGGAAACGGTGGGGTAGCCGTAGTTCGCGCCGCGCTCCACCAGGTTCAGTTCGTCGCCGCCCTTGGGGCCCATTTCGTGGTTCCACAGCCGGCCCTGGGCGTCGAACACGAAGCCCAGCGGATTGCGGTGGCCCAGTGACCAGACTTCGGCGGCCACGCCGCCCTGGTCGACGAACGGGTTGTCATCGGGCGTCGAACCGTCGTCGTGCAGGCGCAGGATCTTGCCCATGTTCGAGGTCATGTCCTGGGCCGGGTCGAATTTCTGCCGGTCGCCGGAACTGATCCACAGCATGCCGTCGTGGAAGGCGATGCGGTGGGCGTAATGGCCCTGGCCGCTGACCTTGGGCACCTGCCGCCACACCACTTCCACGTCCTCCAGCGCGCCATTGCCGCTGCCATCCAGCACCAGCCGCGCGCGGGCCACGGCGGCACCGGCGGTATCGGCTTCGCCGGGCTCGGCATAGCTGAGATAGACCAGATGGTTGCTGCCGAAATCCGGATGCAGCACCACATCGCCCAGCCCGCCCTGGCCGCCGTACACCACCGCCGGCACTCCGCGGATCTCGCCGCTCAGGTCACGCTGCGGGTCGTACAGACGCAGGGCGCCCGGCTTCTCGGTTACCAGCAGGCGGCCATCGGGTAGGAAGGTCATGGCCCAAGGCTCGTTGAACCCGGTGATCTCCTCCACTGCGAAGGGCCGCTCATCGCTGGCCGCCGCGCGCTCGGCCGCGGCAGAGGCGGGACCCTCGATGGTGGTCGGCGGCTGGGCGTTGTTGCCGCCGCAGGCGCTGGCCAGGAAAGCGGCGCAGGCGGCCGCAAGCAGGTGTCGGGTCATGTCGGTTCTCGTCCTGAACGCGGAAAACGGTAATCCGCATAAGATACCGGCAAGTAAAGGTTGTGTTGCATTCAGTTGCAGCCGCGCCTTCCCCCTCGAATGGCCGTTGACCCGGAACCGCGCAGTGGCGCGCTCCGATGCGCCCGGTGCCGATCCGGTCACGCCGGGCCCTAGCGGGTGGGCGCCCGGTTTTGGTTAACGCCGCGTGGAAGGCGCGGGCGGCGGCACCCGTGCCGTTCACCCGGCTGCCGCCAGTCTCTGGGCCGTGCGGAACGACGAGGTCCGCACTGTTGATTCCGCACTTTTTTGATTTCTATCTGGAGAGACTGATGAACAACGCACGCAAGCCCCTGACCGGCCTCCTCGCCCTCGGTTTCGCCCTTGCCATGCCGATGGCCTTTGCCCAGGACGCCGAAGGGCAGGACCCGGCGGCGGCCACCGCGCAGGCTGCGCCGCAGGGCCAGGTGACCTGGAATGACCTGGACACCGATGGCGACGGCAACCTGAGCCGTGCGGAAGCCGCGGGCCTGCCGCAGCTGGCCTCGGTCTTCGACCAGGCCGACGCCGACGGCGATGGCGCCCTCACGCCGCAGGAGTACCAGGCCTGGGCCGCGAGCCAGGGCGCCGGTGCCCCGCCGCCGCAGGACGGTCAGGAAGGCTGATCCGGGTTGTTGAACCCCGGCTTCATGCAGGTGGGGCGGCCTCCGGGTCGCCCCACCTTTTTCCATCCCGGTAAACTGCACGGATGACTGCACTTCGCGAACCGGGCATCGGCCTGGTCGGCTTCGATGCCGATGACACCCTCTGGCGCAGCCAGGATTTCTTCGACCAGGCCCAGCTCGAGTTCGAGCACATCCTCGGTCGCTACGTGGACCTGGACGACAGCCGCGCGCGCCAGCGCCTGTACGCGGTGGAGAAGGGCAACATCGCCCTGTTCGGCTACGGCGTAAAAGGTATGTCGCTGTCGATGATCGAAGCGGCCATCGACATCACCGGCGCCCGCATCGACGCGGCTGACATCGGCCGCATCCTGCGGCTGGCCAAGGACATGCTGCAGCACCCGGTGGAACTGCTGCCCGGCATCCGTGAGGCCGTGGAAGCCATTGCCGCGCGCTACGAGGTGGTGCTGATCACCAAGGGCGACCTGTTCCACCAGGAAGCGAAGGTGCGCGAATCGGGCCTGGCGGCGCTGTTCCCGCGGATCGAGATCGTCAGCGAAAAGGATCCGCCGACCTATGCCAAGGTGCTGGAGGAGTTCGACCTGCCGGCGCAGCGGTTCCTGATGATCGGCAATTCGCTGCGCTCGGATGTGGCCCCGGTGCTGGAGCTGGGCGGGTGGGCGGTGCACATGCCCTATCACGTGACCTGGGAGCACGAGATGGAAGCCGACCTGGGTGAGCACGCCGGGCGCATGCGGGAAGTGGCCGGGCCGGACTACCTGGTTGCGGCGGTGGATGAGATCGCCGCGGCAGCAGGACTGGCAGCGGCCTGAACCGCGGCCTGCCCGCGCGGGCAAGTTAAAAGCCGGTTCACCTTGGGCGGGGCATGGTGGATCCATCGCCCCGCCGCCGCCGGGGAGTCATGCGAGGAGTCCGCAGATGTCCGTTTCGTTCCGTTGGCTTGCTCCCCTGATCCTGTCCGCCGGTCTCGGCGCAGGCGCCCTGGCTCCTACCACGGCCCACGCCAGCGATGATCTGGTGCGGGTGCTGGTGGATGTGGCAGACGTGGTGCTGCGTGGCGGCTCGCCCTATTACCGCCATGGCAACTACGGCCATCACGACCGGCTGATCGTGGTGCGCGACCGCCACGGCCGTCCCAGCTACTACCGCCAGGTGCCGCGCAACTACCGCGCCGGTTACCACCCGTCACAGTTCCGGGGTCCGCCGCCGCACGCCCGGGCCCGCGGCCATGTGAACCAGCGCAGCAACTGCGACCGCAAGGGCCGCTGCACCGTGCGCTACTACGACCCGCGCTTTGATCGTGACCATCGCGGTCGCCGCGACAACCGGGGGTACCGTCGATGAGCCAGCCCGTCGCAGGCCGTGCGCTGCAGTGGCTCGCCGCGGCTGGCGTGGCGGCGCTGCTGGCGGCCGCTCCCGCCGGAAATGCCAGGGCACAGGCCGAGCTGGACTGCCGCTTGAGCTTCAACATGAGCGGCTGGTCGGTGTTCTACAAGACCGCCAGCGGCAGCGGCACGGTGAGCTGCAATAACGGACAGAGCATCCCGGTCACCATCGAGGCGCGCGGCGGTGGGCTGAGCTTTGGCAAATCGCGCATCGAGAACGGCAGCGGCACGTTTTCCGGGGTCAAGAGCATCCGGGAGACGCTCGGTGGCTATGCCTCCGCCGAGGCTCACGCCGGCGCGGTGCGCTCGGCCAATGCGCGGGTGGTGACCAAGGGGCCGGTCAGCCTGGCCCTGGCCGGCACCGGCGACGGCTGGGATGTGGGCGTCGCCTTCGGTTCGTTCATCATTTCCGAGCGCTGATCCGGATTGGCGGTGGCGCTGCACGCGCCATTTGCCTCGTTGCGGCACAATCGCCGCATGCATACACCCCATGCCGCAGTGGTACGGCTTGCGCTGGCCGGCGCGCTTGCAGCGGCGCTGGCTGGTTGCGGTGTCGAGCCGGAGCCGCTGCCGGCGCTGGAGATCGAGGACGGCCGCCGCATGCACTGGAGCGGCACGCTGCCCTGCGCCGATTGCGCGGGCATCCAGACCACCCTGGTGCTGGCCCGCGACGGTGATCGCCAGCGCTGGCGGATGGCCGAAACCTATCTCACCGCCGGAGATGGCGAGCGCTTCGTGCAGGGCGGTCGCTGGCATTCCGCGGAAGGGCTGATCCTGCTGGAAGGCATGGATGACAGCTTCCGCACCTGGGCGCTGCTGCCCGATGGCCACCTGCAGCTGCGGGACCCCGATGGCGAGCCGCTACCCGGAGCGCGCCCGGCGGATACCCTGGCGCCTGGTGCGGCATCCGGCCTGTAGCCTGGCGCCGCGCAGAATCACGGAGACATGATGGACAACCATTCCCGCCCCGGCCTGCTGGCCGTCCTGTGTCTGGCCTTCGCGCTGATGGCTGTTGCGCATGCCCAGGAGTCAGAAGCTCCGCCGCCCGAGCAGCAGGTCGAGCCCGACCAGCCGCCGCCGGAAAACGCCGACGTCGCGGCCGACACCGACGCCGATGAGGGGCAGGAGACGGATGACGCCGAAGAAGCCGAAGATGCCTCCGCCACCGGCGACCCGTGGCTGGACGAACGGCTGGTGGATATCGGCCGCTATGCCGCCCGTCACCGCGCGGCCTTTATCGATGAACTGGTGCGCTATCTGGGCGCGGCGCGTGGGCCGGCAACGGCGCTGACCGGCACGCCCGGCTGGGAGGCCGGCGATGTGTATTTCGCCTGTGCGCTGGCCCGGGTGACCGGGCGCTCCTGCCGGCTGGTGGTGGACCTGCGTGAACAGCGGCCGGAGGCCAGCTGGAACGCGCTGGCCGCCAGTCTGGGCGCCGGCCCGGGCACCGAGGCGTTTGCCCGCCTCAAGCGCGGCGTTGTGCACAGCTACCAGCGCTGGGGCAGGCCGCTGGCGCTGGATGAGGAGCTGTCGCGAAGCCTGGCCGAAGGGAAGGATTCCTGACGGATCACTTCCGCGGCTTGGCCGGTACGAACGGTGAAACCGGATCGCTGGCGGGAAAGGTTTCCTCCAGCGCTTCGTCCTGGTTGCTGTCCGCGTGGCTCTGGCGCGCGCGCCGCTCGGTGGTGGTTTCGGGAGTCTGCCGGCCGTCGTGTTCAGCCGGAAGGTCCTTGCGATCTCTGCCCATGGGAAGCACCTCACTGACCGGGATGGAGGAAATGGTCCGCTGCCCGGCGTTGTGATGGCGTGACCGCCCGACGCCGCGGCCATGACGCGCCTTGTACGCAGCGGCTGCCATGGTTTGCCTCCGCAGACGCTTCGGGAGCAGACCATGAGCGACAGGGAGCAGGACGGCAGGAAACCGGCCAGCCAGCCACCCCAGCACCAGGACCGGCAACCCGGCCTGCAGGAGGAGATGCGCCCCGAGCCGGAGAGCATCCGCGACAGCTATCGCGGCTCAGGCCGGCTGCAGGGAAAGGTGGCCCTGGTGACCGGCGGTGACAGTGGCATCGGCCGGGCGGTGGCGCTGCACTTCGCCCGCGAGGGCGCACGGGTGGCGTTCGGCTACCTGGATGAATCGGAAGATGCGAAGGACACCGGGCGCCTGATCGGCGAGGAGGGCGGCGAGTGCCTGGCCCTGACCGGTGACGTGGGCGATCCCGAGGTGTGCAGGCAGCTGGTGGAAGCCGTGATCAAGCGGTTCGGCAGGCTCGACGTGCTGGTCAACAATGCTGGCGAACAGCACACGGTGGAGGCGCCGGAGGAGCTGACCTCCGGGCAGGTGGAGCGCACCTTCCAGACCAACGTGTTCTCCTTCATCCACCTGTCTTCCGCGGCCATTCCGCACCTGGAGGAAGGCGGCTGCATCATCAACACGGGTTCGGTCACCGGCGCCCGCGGGCACGAGAAGCTGATCGACTACGCCGCCACCAAGGGCGCGATCCACGCGCTGACCTTCTCGCTGGCGCAGGCGCTGGCCAATCGCGGCATCCGGGTCAACGCGGTGGCGCCCGGTCCGGTGTGGACGCCGCTGATTCCGGCCAGCTTCAGCGCCGAAGAGGTGGCCGAGTTCGGCGGCAACACGCTGCTCAAGCGCGCCGGCCAGCCGAGCGAGCTGGGGCCGGCCTATGTGTTCCTCGCCAGCGAGGAGGCCTCGTTCATCACCGGCCAGATCATCCACATCAACGGGGGAGGGCACATCGGTGCCTGACCCGTAGCGCCCGGCGCCGGTGCCGGGCCATTCCGCCGACTGACGAGGGAGTTCGCCATGGCCCGGCCGATCTGGACTGGCACGCTGTCGTTTGGACTGCTCAATATTCCCGTGCGGCTGATGGCGGGGGAGCGGCGGGTGGATCTGCAGTTCCGCATGCTCGACAGCCGCAACCACGCCCGCGTGCGCTACGAGCGGGTGAACGAGGAGACCGGCGAGGAAGTGCCGTGGAAGGAGATCGTCAAGGCGTTCGAATACGACAAGGGCGCCTATGTGGTGATCGAGGAGGAGGATATCGCCGCGGCCGCGCCCGACCGCAGGGAGACGATCGATATCGACACCTTCGTCGATGCCGGTTCGATCGGGCCGGAATACTTCGACAAGCCCTATGTGCTCGAGCCCGCGGCCAAGGCGGAGAAGGGCTACGTGCTGCTGCGCGATGTGCTGGCGCGCACCGGCAAGGCCGGGATCGGCCGGGTGGTGATCCGCACCCGCGAGTACCTGGCCGCGGTGCTGCCGCGCGGCGATGCGCTGGTGATGATGGTGCTGCGCTTCGCCCAGGAGCTGGTGGACCCGGAGGAATACAGGCTGCCCGAGGGCGAGTCGAAGAAGTGGAAGATCACCACGCGCGAGGTCGAGATGGCCGAGCAGCTGATCGCCTCGATGACCGGCGAGTGGGACCCGGATGCGTTCAAGGATGATTTCCGCCTGCGCCTGCAGGAGGTGATCGAGGAGCGCGTGCGCTCGAAGAAGGTGGTGCACGACGATGACGACGGGCAGGAGCGACCGGCGGAAGGCGCCGCCACCAACGTGATCGACTTCGCCGAGCTGCTCAAGCGCAGCCTGGAGAAGAAAGGCGGCAAAGGCGGCAAAGGCGGCGGTGGGGCGACGAAGAAAGTCGTGAAGAAGACCGCACGCAAGCCCGCAAAGAAGGCGGCGAAGAAAGCGGCCAGCGGCAAGAAGAAAGCCACGAAAAAGGCCGCCGCGCGCAAGGCGGGGTAAGCCGTGAGCCTGCGCGACTATGCCCGCAAGCGCAGCTTCGATGCCACGCCGGAGCCCTCCGGAGAACGCCGGACGCGCCGCGGAAGGGGCGCGCCGATCTTCGTCGTGCAGCTGCATCACGCCAGCACCCGGCATTTCGACTTCCGCCTGGAGGCCGACGGTGCGCTCAAGAGCTGGGCGGTGCCGAAGGGGCCGTCTCTGCGGGTTGGGGAAAAGCGGCTGGCGGTGGAGGTGGAAGACCATCCGCTGGATTACGCGGACTTCGAAGGCGAGATTCCCAAGGGCCAGTACGGCGCGGGCAGGGTGGAAATCTTCGACCGCGGTACCTGGGCGTGTGAACAGGATCCGCTGCAGGCCATCGCCGCTGGCAAGCTGGATTTCGTGCTCGATGGCGACCGCCTGCAGGGCCGCTTTACCCTGGTGCGCACCGGGCGCCAGGCGCGCCAGCCGCAATGGCTGCTGATCAAGCGCAGCGATACGCATGCCCGGGATGCCGACGCTGATGCGCTGCTGGACATGCCGGTGCGTCCGCCGGTGCGTCCGCGGGCGCACGGCAGGGCGCGTAAGGGCCGGCTGGACTGGCGCGGACTGGCGCTGGATGCCGGCGGCGTTGTCGCCAGGCGCATGCCGCGCGGCATCGAACCCCAGCTCGCCACCCTGCAGACCCGGCCGCCGACGGGCGCCGGCTGGCTGTACGAGGTGAAGTGGGACGGCTACCGGCTGCTCGCCTATCGCGAGGCCGATGTGGAGTTGTGCTCGCGCAACCAGCTGCCCTGGTCAGACCGCCTGCCGCAGCTGGTGCGGGCGCTGGACGACCTGCCGGTGGAATCGGCCGTGATCGACGGTGAGCTGATTGCCACCGACGCGCACGGGCGCAGCGATTTCGGCCTGCTGCAGGCACTGCTCGAACGCGGTGAAACCGGCGCGCTGCGCTACGTCGCCTTCGATCTGCTGTATCTGGACGGCGTGGATCTGCGCGGCGTCGGGCTGTTGCAGCGGCGCACCCTGCTGGGCCAGCTGATTGAAGCCGCCGCGGCGCCGGCGTTGGCATTCAGCGAGCACGTGGAGGGGGATGCAGCTGCCGCCTTCGAAGCCAGCGCCGGGTCCGGCCTGGAAGGCATCGTCTGCAAGCGTGTCGATGCACCCTATCGCGGCGGTCGCGGGCGCGCCTGGCTCAAGCTCAAGCACGTGGCCGATGAGTCGTTCGTGGTGGTGGGCTACACCCCGCCGAAGAACAGCCGCCACGGCTTCGGTTCCCTGCTGCTGGCCCAGGTGGCCGAAGCAGGGCTGGAGTACGTCGGCCGGGTGGGCAGCGGGTTCAGCGACGACTCGCTGCGCGCCCTCCATCGCCGGCTGCAGGCCCTGCATGCGGACGGCCCGGTGGTCGATCTGCCCGATCACGTGCCGTTCCCGCAGCGCACCGTGCGCTGGGTGCAGCCACAGCTGATGGTGGATGTGCATACCCGCGGCCGCGGCAAGGAAGGGTTGATCCGCCAGGCCAGCTTCGTGCGCCCGCGCGATGACCTGCATGCCCCGCGCCCATCACAACCCCCGGTATCCCGTCGTCGCAAGGGTCCGGACAAGGAGAACCGCATGGCATCCACCCGCCTCACCAGCCCCGACCGCGAGGTCTTCCCCGGCGAGGGCGTCACCAAGCAGGACGTGGCCGATTACTACCAGGCCGTGGCCGACTGGCTGCTGCCGGAACTGGTGGAGCGGCCGCTGTCGCTGCTGCGCTGCCCGGGCGGCATCGGTGCGGAATGCTTTTTCCAGAAGCACCACGCCGACAGCCTCGGTGCGGGCGTGCATCCGGTTGTCCTGCGCGAGCGCGAAGGCCAGGACGAATACCTCTACGTGCGGGACATCCAGGGCGTGCTGTCGCTGGTGCAGATGAACGCGATCGAATTCCACCCGTGGGGAGCAAAGCGCAAGGCACCGGAGAAGCCCGACTGGCTGGTGTTCGATCTGGACCCTGCCGAAGGCGTGCCCTGGAGCGAGGTGATCCGCGCCGCGCGCGATGTGCGCGACCGGCTGGCGGAAGTGGGGCTGGAAAGCTGGCCGCGGCTGTCCGGCGGCAAGGGCGTGCACGTGTGCGTGCCGATCAGGCCGGGACCCGACTGGGACACCGCCAAGCACTTCTGCGAAGCCTTCGCCAAGGCGATGGTCGCCCAGTCGCCGATGCGCTACGTGGCCACCGCCTCCAAACAGGCACGGCGCGACCGGATCTTCATCGACTGGCTGCGCAACGGCCGCGGGGCCACCAGTGTTGCCAGCTGGGTGCTGCGGGCGCGCAAGGGCGCGCCGGTGGCGATGCCGCTGCGCTGGGAGGAGCTGGGGCGCACCCGTTC
>DXCY01000120.1 GCA_019115725.1 Candidatus Luteimonas excrementigallinarum | reverse complement strand
GGAGGGCAGCCCGATCGAGATCGCGGCGGTGATCGTGTGGAAGGTGGTGGATTCTGCCGAAGCGGTGTTTCGGGTGGATGACTACGAAAGCTTCGTCCACATCCAGTCGGAGGCGGCGCTGCGGGCCATGGCCACCAGCTACCCCTACGACCAGCACGAGGAAGGCCAGATGTCGCTGCGCAGCCACCCGGTGAAGATTTCCGAGGAGCTCAAACGGCACCTGGATGAGCGCCTGGCCTCGGCCGGCGTGGAGGTGCTGGAAGCCAGGATCAGCCATCTGGCCTACGCCCCGGAGATCGCCCAGTCGATGCTGCAGCGCCAGCAGGCCAACGCGGTCGTGGCGGCGCGCGCACGGATTGTGGCCGGCGCCTGCGGCATGGTGGAAATGGCACTGGAGGAGCTGCAGAAGAGCGGCGCGGTGGAGCTGGACGAGGAGCGCAAGGCGGCCATGGTCAGCAACCTGCTGGTGGTGCTGTGCAGTGACCGGGCGGCGCAGCCCGTGCTCAACACCGGGTCCCTGTACTGACCATGGCGCAGACACTTCTCATCCCGCTGATCGTCGCCGCCAGCAGCGTGCCGGCGTTCCTGGCCGCCCGCGCCTTCTCCGGCGACCGGCCGCGGCTGGCAACGCTGATGCGGCTGGTGGGTCTGGCAATCCTGGCCGGCGCGCTGGGCCTGGCCTGGGCCGGTGACGACGGCTCAAGGCAGCTGGCGGTAGCCGTGGGTGTTGCCCTGGCAGTGAACGGGCTGGGCGTGTTCGTCCTCTGGGACATCCTGCGCAGGCGCCGCCGGGATGGCAGGTGATGTCCCAGAAGAAGAGCTATCCACTGCGCATCAACGCCGAGATCCTCGCGGCGGTGCAGCGCTGGTCCGATGACGAGCTGCGCAGCCTGAACGCGCAGATCGAGTACGTATTGCGCGACGCGCTGCGCAAGGCCGGGCGCCTGCCCGCCAGGCCGGCACCAACCGGGGAGAAAGAATGAGCAGGAAGTGGAGTTACCAGACCGTCAAAATGAAGACCAACTGGTGGGGCGCAATCGACGAAAAAGCCTCGCAGGAACAGCTTTCCAGACTCGGCCTGCAGGGCTGGGAACTGGTGTCGGTCCTGCACCAGGGAACAGGGTATCCGGCATTTGCCTACCTCAAAAAGGAGATGTGACATGAAGCACCTGATGATCCGCTGTGCCCTTACGCTGCTTGCCGCCTTTGCGTTTTCCAGCGCATGGGCGCAGAGCCCTTCCGAACGCGCGATCCAGGTCCTCGACCAGCTGGACGCCGGTCAGATCGAGGAGGTCACCGCCACGTTCACCGACGAAATGAGCGCGGGCCTGGATGCGGCCACCCTCAGCCAGCTGTGGGCCTCGCTCCCGCAGCAGCTGGGCGCGTTGCAGCAGCGCGGCACCCCGCAGGAGCAGCGCCAGGACGGCCATGACGTGGTGCTGGTGCCGCTGCAGTACGAGCGCGCGGCGGCCAACGCCATCCTCAGCTTCAACGATGCCGGCCAGCTGGCCGGGCTGTTCGTGCAGCCGGCGCAACCCGCCACCCCGGGCGCCCACCCGCCGCCGGCGACCCCGCAGCCGGTCGAAGCGGAAGAAGCGGAGTAATCCAGCCTCCGGCCGGCGGCATCGCGTCGCCGGCCGCTGCAAAGGACACCGGCAATGGCCCGATGGATGCGATGGCTGGGCGGCTCCGTGGTGACAGCGCTGGCACTGCTGGCCGGCGGCGCCGCGGCGGCCGGCGATTTCAGCGAACAGGCGCTGCAGATCGGCGTGGACGATACGGCCCTGCCCGCCACCCTGGCGCTGCCGGAGGGCGAAGGCCCCTTCCCCGCCGTGGTACTGGTGCACGGCTCCGGCCCCCACGACCGCGATGGCAGCATCGGCCCCAACCGGCCGCTGCGGGATATCGCCCACGGCCTGGCCGGCCACGGGGTCGCCACGCTGCGCTACGACAAGCGGACGCAGGTGTATCCCATTGCCGCCGCCTTTGATCCCTCTTTCGATGTGGATGATGAAAGCACCCACGACACCGTTGCCGCGGTAGCCCTGCTGCAGGCCATGCCCGGCATTGATCCGCAGCGGGTCTACGTGTTCGGGCACAGCCTGGGGGCAATGCTGACACCGCGCATCGTGCAGCGTTCCGGCGCGGCGGGCGGCATCCTGCTGGCCGCGGCGGCGCGCCCGATGCTGGATCTGGTGCCCGAACAGATCCAGCGCATGGGCGAGCTGCAGGGCGCCGATCCTGCACAGACCCGGACCACGCTGGCCGGAATCAACGAAGCCATCCGCCTGCTGCGCGCCGGTGAAGACGTGCCGCAGATCCAGCAGCGCCTGGGCGCTTCGGCCGCCTATTTCCGCAGTACCGAGGTGCTGGATCCGGTGGCGGAGGCGCAGGCGCTGGACCGCCCGCTGCTGGTGCTGCACGGCGCCCTGGACATCCAGGTGACGGACACCGATTGGACGCTGTGGCGGACCGCCTTCCATGACCACCCCCGGGTCACCCTGCTGCGCTGGCCCGGGATCGGCCACCTGGGCATCGCGGCCAGCGCGGAGGATCCGCTGGCCAGTTACGCTGAGCCCGGCCACGTGGACCAGGCACTGATCAGCCGGGTGGCCGAATGGATCAAGGAGCACTGATATCGGCATGAGGACGCCTGCAGACACTGTTTTTCCGCTAGCCCCGCCATCCGCCCGGTTCCGGCTGTGGCTATGGCTGCTGACCGGCGTGCTGCCCGTCGTCGTCGCGGGCGGGCTGTTCGCGTACCTGGCCATCGAGGGCAACCTGAGCTGGACCACGGCCCTGATCGGCTTCGTCGCGACGGTGCTGCCACTTTTCCTGATTGGCGTGACCATCAGCCGCCAGGCAGGCCGCCACCGGCTGGTGCTGGGCAGCGACTGGATCGGTGTGGCCACCGGCGCGCACCGGAGACGGCTGGCCCTCGCCGGGCTGGATCTTGAACGTGCGCGGGTGCTGGACCTGGATGAACACCTGGATTTCCGGCCGCGACTGAAGACCAACGGCGCCTTCCTGCCCGGCTTCCAGACCGGCTGGTACCGGCTGCGCAATGGCGAACGGGCGCTGGTGGCCCGTGCCGATGGCAGCAGGGTGCTGTGGATTCCGACGACGCAGGATTTCAGCCTGCTGCTGCAGCCTGCCGGGCCGGCGCGCGAACTGCTGGCCGCGCTGCGCCAGGCAGCTACCCGCCGCGGAACTGACGGCGCGACAACGCAACCGCCGCCAGCCCCCGGAAAAACCTACTGGTTTCCGGCCAAGCAGATCGGCTGGGGCTGGGGCATTCCCACCGCATGGCAGGGCTGGGTGGTGTTGGGACTGTTCATCGCGGGCGTCATCGCCCTGACTATGCTGGTCCCCGACAACAGGCAATTCGTCGGCATGGCATTGCTCGTGGCGGCGCTGCTCGCCGTCTGTTTCCTCAAGGGAGAGCCCCCGCGCTGGCGCTGGGGAATCGATGATGGTGATGATGATTTCTGACCTGCCCCCCGGCCCGCGCCGGCAGCCGGCCAACCTGCTCAATACCGCCGGGGTGGAGCTGTGGCCCGGCGGGCTGCTGCAGGCCCGCGCCAACCATGACGCCCGCCTGCTCGCCCGCGCCCTGCGGGTACTGCGGCGCAAGCGCGATGGTCGTTATCTGGCGGCGGTGATGCCCGAGGGGATCACGCCGCTGCTGCCCCGCTGGCAGGAAGGGCCTGGCATTGATGCGGCCCTGGACGCCCTGGATACGCATCCCGGCCACCAACGGGCCGGCGTCGACGGGGTGGGCACGCTGCCGCTGTATCGTCTGCACGAGCGTCTGCAGGGCCTGGGCGTGGACGCGCAGGGCTACGCCGGGCGCACCGGGCTGACACTGGTTGCCGAGCCGGCCTGGCTGGCGTTCGCCGGCTTCGACCGCTATCGCCGGGCGCTGTGGCTGCACGTGGACGCCGCCGACGCCTGGCAGCGCCTGCGCGAGGCGGCCCGCCGCGACGGGGTGATGCTGGAGGCGATTTCCGGCTACCGCAGCCACGACTACCAGCTGGGTATTTTCGAACGCAAGCTGGCCCGCGGACAGCTGGTGGAGCAGATCCTCCGGGTCAACGCGGCGCCGGGCTACAGCGAGCACCACTCGGGGCTGGCGCTGGATATCAGCGCGCCGGGCGAGCCGCCGGCCGAGGAATCATTCGAAACCACCCCGGCCTTCGCCTGGCTGCAGGCGAAGGCGCCCGCGCACGGCTTCCACATGAGCTATCCGCGCGATAACCCGCACGGAATCATCTACGAGCCCTGGCACTGGTGCTACGCGCCGCCCGCCGCGGCCGCATTTATTCCTGCGAGCGCCTGACCGGCTCGGCTGCCCCGCTGGCCAGATCCGCGATCCGCCACAGGTAGAAGCTGGCGCAGGTCCGCCACGGTGCCCAGTGCGCGCCGCGCTCGCGCAGTTCACGCGGCATGGGAAGGGATGCCAGGCCGTCCACGGCCTGGGCGCCCTTGCGGATACCCAGGTCATCCACCGGCAGCACGTCCGGCCTGCCAAGGCGGAACATCAGCATCATTTCCACCGTCCAGCGGCCGATGCCGCGGATCGGCACCAGCGCCTCGATGATCTGCTCCCCGTCCATGTGGGGCATCCGCCGAGTGCTGGGGATCTCACCGCGCAGCTCACGCGCGG
>DXCY01000119.1 GCA_019115725.1 Candidatus Luteimonas excrementigallinarum | reverse complement strand
GATCCTCGTGAGCGAGGCACTGCTGCTCTGCGGCGCGGTGTTCCTGGCGGTCTACCTTCGCTTCATTGCACACCCGGACCCGCTGCAGACGTACGCGCCGCTCAACATGCAGCTCGTCCGCGCAGTGGTCTTCACGGCCATGATGATGCTCGGCATGGCCGCGATGGGCATGTACCAGACGTACCTGCGTGAGACGTGGTTTGGCGCGATCGCGCGGCAGGGCGTCGCGTTCCTGCTCGGCACGCTGGGCCTGCTGGTCCTTTACTACATCATTCCGCAGGTCGAGATCGGCCGCGGCGTGCTGGCACTGGCACTGGCGATCGGTTTCCTGCTGATCGCGGCGTTCCGCCCGCTGTCCGCGCGCATGGTCGATGTCGAGACGCTGAAGCAGCGCGTGCTGGTGATCGGCGCCGGGGAGCGTGCCGCGCTGATCGAGCGGCGATTGCGCCGCCGTGCCGACAGGCGCGGCTTCAAGCTGGTCGGCTACGTGCACTACGGCGACAGCGCCGCGGCTGTGGATCCCGACAAACTGGTGCCGATCGGCGTGCCGCTCGCCCAGTGGGCCGTGTCGCACCGGATCGACGAGATCGTGTTCGGCCCGGACGACCGGCGCGATGCGCTGCCGATGGAGGACCTGCTGCAGTGCCGGAAAGTGGGCATCAAGATCATCGACATCGTGGCGTTCTTCGAGCGCGAGGCGGGGAAGATCAAGCTCTCCCTCGTCGACCCGTCGTGGCTGGTGTTCTCCGGCGGATTCGACAGTTCACCGCTGCGGATCCTGAGCAAGCGCGCGTTCGATGTCTTCGCCGCGGTGGCGATGCTCGTGCTGACCTGGCCGCTGCTGGTGCTGGTCGCCGCGGCGATCCGGATCGAATCCGGTCCCGGCAGCCCGATCCTGTACCGCCAGGAGCGCGTGGGCCTGCTCGGCAAAGCCTTCCAGCTGGTCAAGTTCCGGAGCATGCGCACGGACGCGGAGAAGGATGGCGTCGCCCGCTGGGCGGGCAAGGACGATGGCCGCGTGACCCGGGTCGGCCGGTTCATCCGCCGCACCCGCCTGGACGAGCTTCCGCAGCTGTGGAACATCCTGAGCGGCAACATGAGCCTCGTCGGCCCGCGGCCGGAGCGCCCGGAGTTCGTTGCCGAGCTCGACGGCTGCCTGCGCTACTACAACCTGCGCCACTGCGTCCGCCCGGGACTCGCGGGCTGGGCACAGCTGCGCTACGCCTATGGCGCTTCGAAGCAGGACTCGGAAGAGAAGCTGAAATACGATCTCTTCTACGTCAAGAACCACAACCTGCTGTTCGACCTGCTGATCCTGGTGCAGACGCTTGAGGTGGTGGTGTTCGGACGGGGGGTACGCTGACCCGCGACAGCCGGCGGCTGGCTCAGCGTGTCAGCAGCGAACGCACCATCCGCTTCCCGGTGCCCGGCAGCAGGCGCAGCAGCCGGCGCCGCAGCGATGGCGGCGGGCCCAGTGCCCACGCCTTGCGCGCCAGCCGCCAGCCGTCGCGGTAGCGCCCACGCCAGATGCAGGCTTCCGCGTTCTTGACGTAGGCCGTCGCCAGCGCCTGTTTGCGCAGCGCCTCGGGCACGGCGCCGACGGCGGCCTCCGAGGCCTTTTCCATGACGCGGATGTAGTCGTCCTCGGTGGACGCCAGCGCGGAGAGCCCGTCATGTCCGCGGAGCGCGCGCGCCAGCGGCTCTGCCACCACGCCAATCGGCCAGCGCGCGGCGACGCGCAGGTGGAAGTCGAGGTCCTCGGCGGTCCGCAGGCCTTCGTCGAAGCCGCCGACGGTCTCGTACACCTCGCGCCGCATCATCACCGACAGCGGCGCCAGCGCTGGATCGCAAAGCACCGGGGCCAGCGCGGGACCGTCCACGGGGATCTGCTCCCGCCGGTCGAACACATCGATCAGCGAACCGTCGGGACTCACGCGCAGGACGTCGCACAGGACCATGCCGATGCCGGGATTGTCCTGGAGGTAGCGGACCTGGCGCGCGGTCTTCTCCGGCAGCCACTCGTCATCGCTGTCGAGCAGCGCCAGGTAGCGCCCGCGGGCCATCGCCAGGCCGCGGTTTCGCGCGGCCGAGACCCCGGCGTTGTCCTGCCGCACGCAGGTGATCCGTTCTCCGTATCGTTGGACCAGGTATTCGCCGGTACCGTCGCTGGACCCGTCGTCAACGACGATGATCTCCTCGACGGGCCGCGTCTGCGCCAGCACGGAGTCGATCGCCCGCGCGACCATGTCGCGGCGGTTCCAAGTCGGGATGATGACGGAGGTTTCGGGGATGTCGGCCATGGCGATGGATCTGGTCAAGCGCGCACTGTATCGCAGCGGCCTGCTCGGGCTGTACCACCGCATACGCAACCGCCGGCAGCTGACGGTGGTCATGTTCCACCGCGTGCTGGCCGAGGGTGACCCGCGCTGGTCGTCCTGTGACCCGGACTACACCCTCGACGCGGGCCTGCTTGAACGCTGCCTGGATTTCTTCCGGCGCCACTACAATGTTGTCTCCAGCGACGAGGTGCTGGCCGCGCGCCGCCACGGCAATTCCCTGCCCGACCGCGCCCTGCTGGTCACCTTCGACGACGGCTGGGCCGACAACCACGCCCACGCCCTGCCCCGCCTGCGCGCGGCGGGCATGCCGGCACTGCTGTTCACCGTCGCGGACGTGGTCGATCGCGACGCCCCGTTCTTCCAGGAGCAGCTGGTGGCCGGCTTCCGCCTGGGGCGCCTCCGGGTACCGGCACTCGCGAGCGCGCTGGCCGACATGGGGCATGCGCTGCCGGAAGCGCCCGCAGACACGCTTGACGGGCTGCGCACGATCATCGCCGCGCTGGAGGCGCTTGGGCCGGCGGAGCGCGGGCGGGTCCTGGCACCGTTCATCGATGCCATGGGCGACGGCATGCGGCAGATGGTGACCCGCTCCGAACTGCGGGAACTGGCCGAAGGCGGTGTTGCAATCGGCGTGCACGGCAAAACCCATGTGCCAATGACGCGTGCCGAAGACCTCGACGCCGAGCTCGCGGCTGCGCGAACCATCGTCGGCAACCACCTGGACGCGGCGGCGCCCACGACCCTGTCCTACCCGCATGGGCGCTACGACGACACCGTACTGGCGCGCACCCGCGACGCCGGCTACGAACTCGCCTTCACCAGCGACCCGGTCATGAACGCCGCCGACGACAGGCCCTCATGGCTGCTTGGCCGCCTCGGCTTCGAGCAGTCAGGCGTGGTCGACGGCAGCGGCCGCTTCCGGCCCGACTTCCTCGCCCTGTACCTGTTCCGCGCGCCACGGAAGCGGCTGGCCGCCTGAGCCGGGCAGCGCAGTCAGTCTCGGCCGCGGATGCGGTACAGGCCGCCGTTCTGGTGGTTGATGAACCACAGCTCGCCGTCCTCGTCCTCGCCGAACGACGCCACCGTGCCGTAGCCCGGCGCGATGCCGCTGTCGATCGACTCCACCTCCAGCCCGCCGCCGGCCGACGGCCTGCCCACGAGCAGCTCGCTGGAGCAGGAATCGGAGAACACGTACGCGCCCTTCAGGGCGGGAATCGATCCGCGGTACACCACGCCACCGGTGACCGCACAGCGGCCGTTGACGCCGCGATCGTAGTCGAACACCGGAGCGCTGGTCCCGGTGCGCTGCGGGCAATCGGTGGCACCTGTGGACGGATAGTCGTGGCTGCCCTGGCAGGCGGGATAGCCCTGGTCCGGGTTGTCACCGGCGCGATAGCGGCTGATCTCCTCGCGGTCCTTGCCGACGTCGCCTATCCAGACGTCGCCGCTGGCGGCATCGATGCCGAAGCGCCATGGGTTGCGCAGGCCGAGGACGTAAATTTCACCGCATTCGCCACGCTTGCCCGCAAAAGGATTGTCGGCCGGGATCGCGTATGCCGCCCTGCCCTTTTGTCCGCATCCGTTCCTGGCGCCGCTTGCGTCGTCGCCCACGTCGATCCGCAGGATCTTGCCCAGCAGGTTGTCCGTCCTGCGCGCGTGGGCATGATCGGCCGGCTCGCCGGTGCCGGCGCCGATCGCCCAGTACAGCATCCCGTCGGGGCCGAAATGGATGTCGCCGCCGTTGTGGTTGGCGACAAGGCCTTCGACGCGCATCACCATGTGCTCAGTGCCCTCGAAGCGGTCCGCCGCCGGATCCCCGGCTTGCAGGCGGCGCAGCACGAGGCCATGGCGCTCACCCTCGGCGGCGCCGCTGTACGCGATGTAGATCCGGCCGTTCTCGCTGAAGCCGGGGTCGAAGGCCAGGCCGAGCAGGCCCTGTTCGATGTCCATGGTCGCCACGTCGCGCGCGTAGTACGGCTCCGGCAGCAGCCCGCCCTCGCGGTCGAGCACGCGGATGCGACCCTCGCGTTCGAGCACGAACATGCGCCCGCTGCCGTCACGCGGACTGGCGACGGCGGTCGGGAACTGGAGGCCTTCGTGCAGCACCTGGACGACCCGGATGCCCTCACCAGGCGCAGTGGCCGGCGGGGCCGATTCCGCACAGCCGGGCGCAAGCGCGGCCAACAGGAGCAGGGTGACAGGCCTCAGGTTCATCGCATTGTCCTCCGCACGATCCGGTGACTACGGCTACTCGTCCTCGTCGGCCGCCGTGAGCCAGCGCGGCGCCGTGGCGGCGGTCGACGGGTGCCAGAACACCGGGCGCGACTCACGCGCGGAGAACCCCGCTTCAAGCCAGGCCCCATCCACCGCTCCCGCTCCGAGTTCAACCGACACCGAGCCATGCCCGGTCGCGCGCGCCGTCCGCAGCAGGATCGCAAGCTCCGCCCGTGACGGTCCCGTGCCGCCCGCGTGCCGCGACCAGAAGTCGTGCACGCGAAGGACGCCTGCGCGCGACTCGCAGGCAAACCAGGCCTGCGGCACGCCCCCGGCGTCCTCGACCACCAGGTAGCGCACCTCGGCCAGGGGCGACTGGTCGAAACGCCACTGCAGGAAGGCCAGGTCGCGGATCGCGACCGGCCCACCGCCGGCGGACGCAGTTGACCACAGTGCGCCAAGGGCCTCGTCGGCCCGGTCCTGCCATCGTCCGCTCAGGCCCGCCGCCCAGGCGCGGAGCCGAAGCCGGTCCGCGGCATCCAGCAGCCATCCGGCCGGCGCGGCGAACAGCGCCGGCATCCGGCGGCGCGCGTACTCACCGTGGCGCAGGACGCGGGCGTGGCGTACCAGCCTGCAAAGCGGCATATAGCCAACGCGTTTGAATATCGCGGCGGCCTTGGGGTTCGGAAATCCGTAAAGCAGCGTGAAACGCCGCAGGCCGGCCTCCAGCAGCGCCATCTGCAGCGACAGCGCCGGCCACAGCGAACGGTGCGCCGGGAGCACGGTGAGATCCACCAGCAGGCCTGCCAGCATCGGCTGGCCACCGCACAGCATCCGGCGTGCCCCTGCGCTGGCGACGCCCACCCATTCACCACTCTCCTCGTGCCGCAGCAGGAACGTCAGCGGCTTGCCGTCCGGGCACTGGAGGTAGAACCAGTCGTACTTGGCCGCCATGCGCGCCTCGTCGCCCAGGTTGCCGCGCCACAGGGCGAGGATCAGCTCCCGGTCGCGCTCGGCGTCTGCTTCGTGGACGGTGTATGCGGGTTTCCGGGTCATGCCTCAGTGCCCGTGCGGCTCGGGTACCGGCTCGACCAGCACCGGCGGCCGGTGCAGGTAGGCGGTGGTGCGGCGCTTGGCGCGGATATCGTCGTAGACCGCCTGCGCCTGCGCCTCGGTCACGCCCAGCGCAGCCGCGAGCTCCGCCGCCGGCCGCTCGTGGTTGAGCGCCCACAGCGCAAGGTCCATCTGCGCATGGGGCAGCGCGAAATAGAATTCGTCCTGCCCCTGCGCCAGCGAATACGTGTCGGTGGTCGGCGTGGCCGAAGTCACGCGCTCCGGCAGGCCGAGGAAGCGCGCCATGCCGTAGACCTGGCTCTTGTACAGGTGTGCGATCGGCTTGACGTCGGCCGCCCCGTCGCCGTTCTTGACGAAAAAGCCCTGGTCGTACTCCAGCCTGTTCGGCGTGCCGGTCACCGCGTAGTTGAGCCGGTCCGCGTGGAAGTACTCCAGCGTCTTGCGGACGCGCTGCTTGAAGTTGGTGGCCGCGACGATGGTCAGGTAGGCCTCCAGCGGCAGGTCCTGCTCGTGGCGCGCGCCCGACGGATTCTCGGCGACGATACGGAAGCGGTTGATCAGCCCCTGGGTTCCCCCGGCGATGGCGATCTTGAA
>DXCY01000118.1 GCA_019115725.1 Candidatus Luteimonas excrementigallinarum | reverse complement strand
GCCGAAGTTGCCCTCGGCGTTCTCGAAGTCGATCGGGTTGACCTTGTGCGGCATGGTGGAGCTGCCGACTTCCCCTTCCTTCAGCGCCTGACGGAAGTAGCCCAGCGAGATATAGCCCCACACGTCGCGGCACAGGTCGATGCAGATGGTGTCGATGCGGGCCTGGGCGTCGCAGGCCTCGGCAACGCCGTCGTGCGGCTCGATCTGGGTGGTGTAGGCCTGCCAGTCCAGGCCCAGGCCGCTGACGAAGCGTTCGGAGAAGGCCGGCCAGTCCACGTCCGGATAGGCCGCCACGTGGGCGTTGTAGTTGCCCACGGCGCCGTTGATCTTGCCCGGCATGGGCAGGGTGGCCAGCACCTCGCGCTGGCGCGCCAGGCGGGCCACCACGTTGGCCAGCTCCTTGCCCAGGGTGGTGGGCGAGGCGGTCTGGCCGTGGGTGCGGGACAGCATCGGCACGGCGGCCTGATCGTGGGCCATGGTGCGCAGCTTCGCGATCAGCGTATCCAGCTTCGGCACCATCACCTGGTCGCGCGCCTCGCGCAGCATCAGGGCGTAGGACAGGTTGTTGATGTCCTCGCTGGTGCAGGCGAAGTGCACGAACTCCAGCGCCCCGGCCAGCGCGGCGTCGTCGCCCAGGCGTTCCTTGATGAAGTATTCGACCGCCTTGACGTCGTGGTTGGTGGTGCGCTCGATCTCCTTCACCCGGGCGGCGTCGGCCACGCTGAAGTCATCGGCCAGCGCCTGGAGGCGGTTGCGGCCGGCGTCATCGAAGGGGGCAAGTTCGCCCACCCCCGGCTCGTTGGCCAGGGCCAGCAGCCATTCCACCTCAACCCTGACCCGGGCCCGGATCAGGCCGTATTCGGAGAAGATCGGACGCAGCGGATCGGCCTTGGAGGCGTAGCGGCCGTCGAGCGGGGACAGGGCGAGCAGGGTGGCTTCTGACATGGGTCTCTGCAGGTGGTGGCGCGGCGCGGAGGGCCGGCGGGCGGGAGGGACCGGCGGGCGCCGGCGGCCGCGACGGAATCGCAGTCCGTCAATTCTAGCGCCCCGGGCCGGCAACGGCCGCTGGCGTATCCTGTGGAGGTTGCCGGCAGGTGCCACTGGGCCGCGGGCCGGCGCCTTTCCTCCCGCCAGATGGAGACGCCGATGTCAGCATCCTTCCGTACCGAACGCGACAGCATGGGCGAGCTGCAGGTGCCTGCCGACGCCCTGTGGGGCGCGCAGACCCAGCGCGCCGTGCAGAACTTCCCCATTTCCGGCCGGCCGATGCCACGCGGCTTCATCCGGGCCCTGGGCCTGGTCAAGGCCGCTGCCGCCGAGGCCAATGCCGAGCTGGGCCTGCTGCCGAAAACCGTGGGCAAGGCGATTGCCAGGGCCGCGAACGAAGTGGCCGATGGCCGTCACGATGCGCAGTTCCCGATCGATATCTACCAGACCGGCTCCGGCACCTCGTCGAACATGAATGCCAACGAGGTCATCGCCGCGCTGGCGTCCACCGCCCGCCGCCGGGTGCACCCCAACGACCACGTCAACCTGGGACAGAGCTCCAACGATGTGATCCCCACCGCCATCAGGGTTTCCGCCCAGCTGGCCACGGTCGAGGACCTGCTGCCAGCGCTCAAGCACCTGCGCAACACCATCAACCGCCGCGCCCGCGGGCTGACCAAAGTGGTCAAGACCGGGCGCACTCACCTGATGGATGCGATGCCGCTGACCTTTGCCCAGGAATTCGGGGCCTGGGCCTCGCAGCTCGATTCGGCCCAGGGGCGGATCGAGGACAGCCTCAAGCGCCTGCGCCGGCTGCCTTTGGGCGGCACCGCGATCGGGACCGGCATCAACGCCGATCCGCGCTTCGGACCGCGGGTGGCCCGGCTGCTGTCAGCGGGCAGCAAGGCGAAGTTCGAAAGTGCGAAGGACAAGTTCGAGGGCATCGCCACCCAGGACGACGCGGTGGAGCTGTCCGGCCAGCTCAATGCGCTGGCCGTGGCCCTGATGAAGATCGCCAACGACCTGCGCTGGATGAATTCCGGGCCGCTGGCCGGGCTGGGCGAGGTGGAGCTGCCGGCACTGCAGCCGGGCAGTTCGATCATGCCGGGCAAGGTCAACCCGGTGATGCCCGAGGCGGCCTGCATGGTCTGTGCCCAGGTGATGGGTCACCACGCGGCGATCACCGTGGCCGGGCAGAGCGGCAACTTCCAGCTCAACGTGATGCTGCCGCTGATCGCGGCGAACCTGCTCGACTCCATCCAGCTGCTGGGCAACACCATGCGCCTGCTGGCCGACGATGTGATCGCCGGCCTGAAGGTGCGCAGGGACAACGTGGCCGACGCGCTGGACCGCAACCCGATTCTGGTCACCGCGCTCAACCCGGTGATCGGCTACGAGAAGGGCGCGGCGATTGCCAAGCGCGCCTATGCGGAGAACCGGCCGGTGCTGGAGGTGGCGCTGGAGGACAGCGGCCTGTCTGAAGCCGAGCTCAGGCGGCTGCTGGATCCGGTGGCCCTG
>DXCY01000117.1 GCA_019115725.1 Candidatus Luteimonas excrementigallinarum | reverse complement strand
GACACCAGCGGATGACGCTTGAAGGCCAGTGGCAGCCCGAGTCGCGCGATGTGCCTGCCGGCAGCCTGTTCGTACCGATCGCCCAGCCCGGCGCCCGCCTGGTGATGGCGCTGCTGGAGCCGCAGGCCGCCGACTCGCATGCGGCGTGGGGGCGGTTCAACAACCACTTCGAACGCAAGGAATACATGGAGGCCTACGTGGCTGAAGAGATCGCCGGGCAGATGCTCGCGGCCGATGCCGACTTGCGTGCGGCGTTCGAACAGCGGCTGCGCGACGATCCCGCTTTCGCGGAGAGTCCACGTGCGCGCCTGGATTTCTTCTACCGCCGCCACAGCGCGTGGGATGAGCGCCTGGGCCTGTATCCGGTGTATCGCGCCGACTGGACGCCCTGAGGCGCTGCCCGCGGCGGCATCGGCAGCGCCGGGGAATAGGGTCTATGCTGGGTTGGCGCGCCCCGACGCGCGCAGCCAACCGGAAACCAAAGGAGTGCTGTCCCATGGCCATGCCAGGTAATGCCCCCTCCCCTCGGCTGTTGGCATCCGCCGCGCTTGCAGTGGCGCTGGCCGCCTGCCAGCCGCAGGCGCCAGTGGCTGATACCGCCGTTGATGACACCGCCGCCGCCCCGGCGCCAGGCGTCACTCCCGGCGAGCGGATCAACTTCCAGTGCGGTGACCTCGTGGTCGGCGCCACCTTCGACGACGCCGGCCAGAACGTGCGCGTCTCCTGGTCGGGCCAGCGCCTGGACCTGGCCAACGTGACCGCCGCCTCCGGTGCCCGCTATGCCGACGATGCCGGCAATGAATTCTGGAGCCGCGGCCTGGACGAAGCGCAGCTGACCCTGTCCGGCCAGCAGCGGCGCGACTGCGTCCGCGCCGACCGCAGTTCGCCCTGGGACGTTGCCGCCGACAAGGGCGTGCGCTTCCGCGCCATCGGCCAGGAGCCGGGTTGGCTGGTGGAAGTCAGCGACGGTCTGGATGGCGAAGCGGCACTCACCGCCCACCTGGATTACGGCCAGCGCCTGCTGGAGGCCACCGGGCTGGCGTCCGAGGCTGACGGCTTCAGTGGCCAGGCCGCCGACGGCACCCAGGTGGAGCTGACCATCGAGGAGCGCGAATGCAGCGACCCGATGAGCGGCGAGCGGTTCCAGGCCGGCGCCACCCTCACCGTGGGCGGCGAGGAATACCAGGGCTGCGGCGCCTGGCTGCACGCCGACTGATCGGCGCGTTCACCCGGCCCATGCGGAGTCCCGCGGGACCGCCGGCTCAGCCGGTGGTTCCGCCTTCCAGTTCTTCCCAGCGGGCGTAGGCGCCGTCCAGCTCCGCCTGCGCCGCGGCCACGGCCTCGTTGTGGGCGGTGATTGCGCCGCTGTCCTGGCGGAAGAACTCCGGATCGGACATCGCCGCGGTCAGTGCGGCCACCTGTTCTTCCAGCGTCTCGATCCGCGCCGGCAGCTGTTCCAGCTCTTTGGCATCGCGATAGCTGAGCTTCCGGCGCGGCTGCGGCGCGGCTGACGCACCCGCGGATGCCGGCGGTGCCGCGGACTTCTGCGCCGGCGCCTTGTTCACCGCCGTGTCCACCGCCGTCCGCGCAGACGACGGCTGCCAGCGCAGCCATGAGGTCTCGCCCTGGGTCAGCCAGTCGCTGTAGCCGCCCACGTAGTCGCCTACCCGGCCACCGCCCTCCATCGCCAGGATCGAGGTGACCACGTTGTCCAGGAAGTCACGATCGTGGCTGACCAGCAGCAGCGTGCCCTGGTAGTCGGCCAACAGCTCTTCCAGAAGCTCCAGCGTTTCCACATCCAGGTCGTTGGTGGGCTCGTCCAGCACCAGCAGGTTGGAGGGCTGGGCGAACAGCTTGGCCAGCAGCAGGCGGTTGCGTTCACCACCTGACAGGCGGGTGATCGGCGCCCGCGCCCGCTCGGGCGTGAACAGGAAATCCTGCAGGTAGCCGATGGCGTGCTTGCGCGCGCCGTTGATCTCCACGTACTCGCGGCCCTCGGCCACGTTCTCCAGCGCGTTCCAGTCCTCGCGCAGGGTGGCGCGGTACTGGTCGAAATACGCCACCTGCAGCCGGGTGCCAATGCGCACGCTGCCCTGCTGCGGTTCCAGCTCGCCCAGCAGCAGGCGCAGCAGGGTGGTCTTGCCACTGCCGTTGGGACCGATCAGGCCGATGCGGTCGCCACGCATGATGGTGGTGGACAGGTCGCGCACCAGCACGCGCTCGCCATGGGCGAACTGCACGTCCTTCAGTTCCACCACCTTCCTGCCCGATGACTCGCCCTGGGCCGCCTGCATGCGCACGTTGCCGGTCTGTTCACGGCGCGCGGCGCGCTCCACGCGCATCTCCTTCAGCCGCCGCACGCGGCCTTCGTCACGGGTCCGCCGGGCCTTGATGCCCTGACGGATCCACACTTCCTCCTGGGCCAGGAACTTGTCGAAGCGCGCCGCCTGCTGCGCCTCCGCATGCAGGCGCTCCTCGCGCCGGCGCAGATAGTTGTCCCAGTCGCCGGGCCAGTCGGTCACCTGGCCGCGGTCGATCTCGAGGATCCGCGTGGCCAGCGCGCGCAGGAAGCGCCGGTCATGGGTGATGAACACCAGCGAGCCGGACCAGTTGCGCAGGAACTCCTCCAGCCAGTGGATCGCGGCAATGTCCAGATGGTTGGTCGGCTCGTCGAGCAGCAGCACCTCGGGCTCGGACACCAGCGCCCTGGCCAGCAGCACCCGGCGCTTGAGCCCGCCCGACAGCCGCGCGAACTGCTGGTCTCCATCCAGCCCCATGCGATCCAGGGTGGCGGCCACCCGCTGGTCCAGGCTCCAGGCCCCCGCGGCTTCGATGCGGGCCTGCACTGCGGCCAGGGCATCGGTATCCACCGGGTCGGCATGGGCCAGCCGGTGGTATTCGGCCAGCACGCTGCCCAGTTCGCCCAGGCCGGCTGCGACCACGTCGAACACGCTGCCGCCGGCATCGCCGGGCACCTCCTGTTCCAGCCGGGCCACGCGCGCGCCATCCTGCACGCGCACCTTGCCGTCATCGGGCAGCAGCTCGCCGGCCAGTACGCGCAGCAGGGTGGATTTTCCAGCGCCATTGCGCCCGATCAGGGCAATGCGCTCTCCCGCGCCGATCGACAGGCCAACCTGTTCGAGCAGCAGCGGACCGCCGACGCTGACGTCGACGCCTTCAAGGGTAATCAGGGACATGCCCCCATATTAGGGCTTCTCTAGGGGTTTCCCCAGCTGTGTTTCCCGGCCCGCTCTGTTTTCATTGGTCCCCGGACACATCTCCTCCGGTATCAGCGGAGGCTCCCAGACAGGAGCATCAGCATGAACATGGCCGTCTCTCCCATCAGCCACACCCCGGCCCATCTGGACAACAACAGCGGCGCCCGTACGCACACCGTGCAGTTCGGCGACATGCTGTCGGCACTGGCCGTGCAGTTCGGCATCCCGCTGCAGCAGCTCATCCAGGCCAACCCGCAGATCCTCAATCCCGACCTGATCTATCCAGGTGACCAGATCCAGGTTCCCGCCTTCGATGGCGGCGCGGGCCCGGCGCTGGAGGCGGACATGGGCGAAGTCACCTTCGCCTCCAACCACACCCCGGCCCAGCTGGAGACCGCCGGGCTTGCCGGTGGCGCAGCGGGCGGTGTCAGCGCCGCACAGCTGATGCAGATCGTGCCTACGCTGGACGCCGGCCAGGCCCCGGCCATCGCCCAGAACCTGAACGTGGCGATGGCCGAAGCCAACATCACCACGCCGCAGCAGCAGGCCATGTTCATTGCCCAGCTGGCGCATGAAAGCGGCGGGTTCCAGTTCATGGAAGAGATCGCCAGCGGCGCCGCCTACGAGGGCCGTGCGGACCTGGGCAACACCCAGTCAGGCGATGGCACCCGCTACAAGGGGCGCGGCTATATCCAGGTGACCGGACGCTACAACTACGCCGAGGCGGGCCAGGCCCTGGGGCTGGACCTGATCAACAACCCGGGACTGGCCGCGCAGCCGGAAAATGCGGCCCGCATCGCCGCCTGGTATTGGACCAGCCGCGATATCAACGAGGCTGCCAACAGCGGTGACTTCATCCAGGTGACCCGCCTGATCAACGGTGGCACCAACGGGCTGGCCGACCGCCAGGCCTATTACGCCCGCGCCCAGGCCGCGCTGGCCTGAGCTGCGTGCAGGTTGCCAGGATTGATGCAGCCCGCATGAACCGGCAGTCACGGCCGATCATGCTGCTGAAACCGGCCCTGGCCGGTGTCCTCGCCCTGCTGGCGGCGGGATGCGGCGGCACCACAGCGGATCCAGTGCCACAAGCCTCCACCGCGGCCGCAGCGCCAACCGCCCCATCGCCGGCTGCCGCGACGCCCTGCGACGCCGGGCAAACCGTGGTGTTCAGCTGCGCGACCGGCGCGGAGTCCGCCATCGCCCTGTGCGGTTCGCCCGACCATGCCCGGCTGACCTACCACGAATCCGGCTCCGCAGCCGCACCCGACTGGCCCGCCGATGACACCCCGGCAGCCACGGCCTTCCGCGCCGGCACCCTGATGTTCTCGGGCGGAGGCGGCGCATTCCTGCGTTTTGACCGCGATGGCCAGGCCCACACCGTCTATACCGGCATCGGCCGGGGCTGGGAGAAAGCCGGCCTGGTGGTGCAGGACGGCGAGCGCACCGTGCGCGAGCTCACCTGCGACGGCGAGGTGGTTTCGCAGATCGGGCCAGAACTGTTCGAGCAGGCCGCGATTCCGGCCGACCCGGCTGGATTCGTCATTCCCTGACCGGAAACTTCCGGGCTCAGGAACTGCAGGACAGCATCGAGCACCCCGCCCGGTCACGCGCCCACTCCGGCCGCCGGGCGGCGTAGGCCTCCCGTCCCGGCTGCTGCGTGTAGGGCCGGCGCAGCACCGCCATCAGCGTGTGGACACCTGTCAGGTCACTCTGTTCCGCACCGTCGATGGCCTGCTGCAGCAGCCAGTTGCGCGGCACGTACAGGGGATTGGCGGCATCCATCCGTGCACGGCGCTGTTCCGCCGGCAGCGGGTCGCTTGCCAGGCGGTCGGCATAGCGCTGGAACCAGTCCTCAAAACCGCCGCGGTGGGCTTCCATCCTGTCGCGGTCGTAGAACGCGTGTTCCAGTCTGGATAAAGGATCCGCTGCCACATCCACCTCCGACAATCCGCGGAAGAAGAGTGTCATATCGACCTCCGCAGCGGCCATCAGTGCCTGCAGCGCCGCAAGCAACTCCCCGTCATCCGCACCCTGCCATTCCGAGAGCCCGAGCTTGGCCGCGCTCATCTCACCGTTGGCCATGCTGAAGGCGGCGGCATAGTGGTCCAGGCCCGCCTGCAGCGGCTCCATCCCTGCAAACAGCGGCGAAATGGCGTGGGCCAGGCGCGACAGGTTCCAGTGGGCGATGCGCGGCTGCCAGCCGAACCGGTAGCGCCTGCCGCGGGCGTCGGTGGTGTTGGGCGTCCACTCCGGGTCGTAGTTCTCGATCCATCCGTACGGACCGTAATCAATCGTCTGCCCCAGAACCGACATGTTGTCGGTATTGAGCACGCCGTGCACGAAGCCGACCCGCATCCAGTGCGCCACCAGCGTGGCGGTACGCTCGCAGACAGTCCGGAACCACTGCGCGTACAACGCCTCGCCCTCGCCTTCCAGCTCCGGGAAGTCGCGGCGGATGCAGAAATCCACCAGCTGGCGCAGCAGACCGGTGTCTCCGCGTGAAAAAGGCAGTTCGAAGCTGCCGAAGCGGATGAACGAGGGCGCGGCCCTGCACACCACGGCGCCCGGCTCCCTGCGCGGGTTGCCGTCATAGAACATGTCGCGCTCGATCATCTCTCCGGTCCCCACCAGGCTCAGCGCCCGCGTGGTCGGCACGCCAAGGTGGTGCATGGCTTCGCTGCACACGAACTCCCGGATCGACGAGCGCAGCACCGCGCGCCCGTCCCCCATGCGCGAATAGGGTGTCCTGCCGGCGCCCTTGAGCTGCAGCTCCCAGCGATCACCGGCATCGGTTACCACTTCCCCCAGGCTGATCGCGCGGCCGTCACCCAGCTGTCCGGCCCAGTGGCCGAACTGATGCCCACCGTAGTTGGCGGCGAAAGGCACCGTCCCCGGCAGCAGGGCGTTGCCACCGAAGACCTGGGCGAATTCCGGACTGGCCACCTCCGCAGCCGACAGCCCGAGCGCATCGGCCATGTCCTGCGACCAGGCCAGCAGCCGCGGCGCCGGCACCGACGTCGGCTGCACGTAGGACCAGACAGCTCCGGTCACCTCGCGCAGCTGCGGGCCGGTCTCAGGATCCCCCGGCAGCTCACGCAGAAAGCGATTGTCAAAACGCAGATCTTTCATCGGCACGAGCCTACCAGCCCGGATGGCAGGAACCCGCGAGCACGAAAGCGCCTCCCGTTCACCGCAAGCAGCGTAAAATAGGCGCGGCCCGAACGGCCCCCAACGGCGCCGATGCAACCGACGCCGATGAGCGCTGAGACCCCCAAACCCGTATTTTCCGACTTCCCCCTGCCCGAGACGCTGCTGCGCGGTCTGGCCGAAGTCGGCTATGAATCCCCTTCCCCGATCCAGGCCGCCACCATTCCGCCGCTGCTGGAAGGCCGCGACGTGCTCGGCCAGGCCCAGACCGGTACCGGCAAGACCGCCGCCTTCGCCCTGCCGATCCTGGCCAAGGTGGACCCGCGGGCGAAGAAACCGCAGGCGCTGGTACTGGCGCCAACCCGCGAGCTGGCGATCCAGGTGGCCGAGGCCTTCCAGACCTACGCCCGCCACATGCCCGGCTTCCAGGTGCTGCCGGTCTACGGCGGCCAGGGTTACGGCCAGCAGCTGGCCGCCCTGCGCCGCGGCGTACAGGTGGTGGTGGGCACGCCCGGCCGGGTGATCGACCACCTGGAGCGCGGCACCCTGGACCTGTCCGAACTGCGCTGCCTGGTGCTGGACGAGGCCGACGAAATGCTGCGCATGGGCTTCATCGATGATGTTGAAGCCGTGCTCAAGAAGGTGCCGGACAGCCGCCAGGTAGCGCTGTTCTCGGCCACCATGCCGCCGCAGATCAAGCGCATCGCCCAGACCTACCTGCAGAACCCGGTGGAAGTGGCGATCAAGGCCACCACCACCACCGCCACCAATATCCGCCAGCGCTACTGGATGGTCAGCGGCGTGCACAAGCTGGATGCGCTGACCCGGATCCTGGAGGCCGAACCGTTCGACGCCATGATCGTGTTCGCCCGCACCAAGCTCGGCACCGAGGAGCTGGCCGACAAGCTGGCCGCGCGCGGACTGGCGGCAGCGGCGATCAACGGCGACCTGGAGCAGAAGCAGCGCGAGCGCATCATCGCCCAGCTCAAGGACGGGCGCATCGACGTGCTGGTGGCCACCGACGTGGCCGCGCGCGGGCTGGACGTGGAGCGGATCAGCCACGTGCTCAACTACGACATTCCCTACGACACCGAAAGCTACGTGCACCGGATCGGCCGCACCGGTCGCGCCGGACGCAGCGGCGAGGCGATCCTGTTCGTCACCCCGCGCGAGCGCGGCATGCTGCGCGCCATCGAGCGCGCCACCCGCCAGCCCATCGAGCAGATGGAGCTGCCCAGCGTGGAGGCGGTGAACGAGCGCCGGGTGGAAAAATTCATGGACCGGATCGCCACCGGCCTGCAGGCGGATGACCTGGGCCAGTTCCGCGAGCTGATCGAACGCTACGAGCGCGAGCACGATGTGCCTGCGATCGAGATCGCCGCCGCCCTGGCCAGGCAGGTGCAGGGCGATACGCCGCTGCTGCTGGATCCGCCGCGCGAACGGCCCCGGCCTGCGCGCCATGCGGACCATCCGGCCGGCGCTCCGGCTGGCACCGACAGCCGCCCGCCGCGCGCACCGCGACCGCGGGAAATCGGCACCCGGGCACCGGAAGTGGGCATGGAGTCGTTCCGTATCGAGGTGGGCCATTCCCATGGGGTGAAGCCGGCCAATATCGTCGGCGCGATCGCCAACGAGGCCGATCTGGAAAGCCGCTACATCGGCCGCATCGATATCCGCGACGACTTCAGCCTGGTGGATCTGCCCGAAGGCATGCCGCGCGAACTGCTGGAGCATCTGAAGCGTGTGCGCGTGGCCGGCCAGCAGCTGCGGATGCGCCGCACCACGGCGGAGGACATGGCCGATGCGGACAATCCGCGCCCGCACGGTCGCCGCTTTTCCCCCCGCCCCCACGGCAGGCCGCCGCACCCGCGTCGCCCGGGCGGCAAGCCCCGGAGCTGACCTCCCGACCGCACGTTCACCCTTTACCGCGCTGCCGGGGCCACACTGGATGGCCCCGGCATGGAAAACGGCGTGCGGCTTTCGGTCATCATCCCAGCCCATGACGAGGCGCCGCTGATCGGCGCCACCCTCGATGTTCTGGCCCACTCCACCGCGTGGCTGGGCGACGGGGTCGAGATCATCGTCGTGGATGACGCGTCCAGTGACGGCACCGGCGCAATCGCCCGGGCCCGCGGTGCGCGGGTGCTGCCGGTGGCGCTGCGCCAGATCGCGGCAGTCCGGAATGCGGGGGCCGCCGCTGCCCGCGGCGACCGGCTGCTGTTCGTGGATGCCGACACGCTGGCCAATCCTGAGGTCGTCATCGCGCTGATGGATGCGATGGACCGCGGTGCCGTAGGCGGTGGCGTCGGCGTGCGCTTCATCCGCCCGTTGCCGCTGCACATGCGGATCTTCGAATCGGTGTCGATCCTGCTGTTCCGACTGGCCGGGGTCACGCCCGGCTGCTTCCTGTTCTGCACCCGCGAGGCGTTCGATGCCGTGGGCGGCTTCGATGAAAGCCTGTACGTGACCGAGGATGTCCGCTTCGGCCGCGCCCTGCGCCACGTCGGCCGGGTGGCGATCCTGCGCGAGCAGGTCTACAGCTCGGCCCGCAAGATGCGCACCTATTCGCTGGGAGAAAAGATCCGCTTCCTGCTGCGCTTCCTCGTGGCACCCGGGCGGGTGGCGCGGGACCGTGCGCGGCTGGAGCTCTGGTACGGGCCGCGGCGGCATGACGAGGTGGAAACCCGGCAGCGGGAGCCGGATTGAGCGCGGGTCGAGGTCAGGGGCGCCAGACAGCCGGTCACCACACCCGGCCGGCGAATCAGTCGCGCCCTTCCACCGTGCGGATGGCCTCGCTGCCGGCTTCGGCATCGGGAGCGTCTCCCGCCGCTTCAGCGGGAAGCGGCTCCGGAAGCGGTTCGGGCAGCGGCTGCGGCAGTCCGCCATCGGCCGGTGCGGGATCCCCGGCCTGCAGGCGCTCGCGCACGCCTTCCATCACCCCGTCCACCATCCCATCCACCACGCGCTCGCCAAGGGCATCGGCCATGCGCGACGGAGTCAGGACCTCTTCGATCCGCTGCCCGCCCAGATCCGGACCAAACACGTACACCAGATCCGACACTGTCGGCCAGCCCAGCAGCGGGGCAGTGAACCAGTACGCGCCCACCAGCACCAGCGCCCACATCAGCAGCCGCAGGGCCGCGCCGATCAGCTTGAACGCCAGGTACAGTCCCAGCGCAACCAGCACCAGGCCGATCCAGTTGGGCTCCACCTCAGCGCCTCACGCCGGGACCGGCGCGGTCTCGACGGGGGCTTCCCCGTCCACCTGCGGTTGCAGCGCGGGGTCCAACGCCACCCGCTCGTCGAAAACAAAGCATCCGCCTTCGTAACCGAAGCCGCCCATCTGTTCGAAGTAGCCGAGGATGCCGCCATCGAGCTGGAGCGCGTTGTCCATGCCCTGGGCGCGCATCCACAGCACCGCCTTCTCGCAGCGGATGCCACCGGTGCAGAAGCCCACCACGGTGCTCTCCTCCAGCGCCGCGCGGTGCGGCGCAAGGGCCTCCGGCAGCTCGGTGAAGTTGTCGATCGGCAAGGTCAGCGCGCCGGCAAAGGTGCCGTAGTCGACCTCTTCGCGGTTGCGGGTATCGAGCAGCACCACCGGGCGGCCAGCGTCATCCGCGCCCTGTTTGATCCAGCGGGCCAGTTCGGCCGGGGCCACGGCGGGCGCCCGTCCGCGCAGCGGATCCGCCTGCTCGCCCTTGCGGAAGCTGATGATCTCCCGCTTCACCTTGACCTTCAGCCGCCCGAACGGCTGCGCACGGCTGTGGCTGTACTTGGCCTGCACATCGGCCAGGCCGGGAACGGCCCGCAGGCGGGTGAGGAAGGATTCGATCGCTTCGGCCGCGCCGGCCAGGAAAATGTTCACGCCCTCGGGCGCCACCAGCACGGTACCCAGCAGCGATCCGGTGGTGGCCCACTCGCGGATCCGCCCGGCAAGCGCCGGGGGGTCGTCGATGGTGGCGAAATGATAGGCGGCGATGTTGGTCAGCATGCGCCGATTGTACGACCGGGCGCGCCGCTCCCGCGACGCGCCCGGCAGGAAAGCCGCCGGCCGGTGCCGGCGCGGCTCAGTTTTCGTGGTTCTGGCGCACGTACTGGTCGAACAGGCGCACGCCGAAGGCGGTGGCTCCCGCCGGCGAGGTCGGCTTGCCCCCGGTTTCGATCCAGGCCATGCCGGCGATATCCAGGTGCGCCCACGGGCGGTCCTTGTCGATCCATTCGCCGATGAAATGCGCTGCAGTACCGGCGCTGGGGCTGCCGCCGCCGTTGCGCAGGTCCGCGATCGGCGAACGCAGGCCGGTGCCGTAGGACGGCAGCATCGGCATCCGCCACACCAGGTCACCGGAGGCTTCGCCCGCTGCGGTCAGCTGAGCGGCCAGATCGTCATGACGGCTGAACAGGCCGGCGTGGTCGCCGCCCAGCGCGCCCACGATCGCGCCGGTCAGGGTGGCGATATCGATCACCACCGCCGGGTCGTCGCGATCCTGCACGTACCACAGCGCATCCACCAGCACCATGCGGCCTTCCGCGTCGGTGCTCATGATCTCGTAGGTCTTGCCGGATGCGGTGCGGATCACATCGCCCGGACGCGACGCCGTGCCCGAGGGCATGTTCTCGGCCAGCGCGGCCACGGCCACGGCGTTCACCGGGGCACCGCGACCGGCCAGGGCCTTGATCGCGCCGGTGACCACGGCGGCGCCGGTCATGTCGTACTTCATGCGCCACATGCCGCTGCTGCCCTTGATCGAGATGCCGCCCGTATCAAAGGTGATGCCCTTGCCCACGAAGGCCACGGGCCGGTCGCCGGCATTGCCGCCGTTGTAGCGCATCACCAGCATGCGCGGCGGACGCGGACTGCCCTGGCCGACGGCCAGGATGCTGCCCATGCCCAGGCGCTCCATGTCCTTCTCGTCCAGCACCTCGATGCTCACGTTGGGCAGCCCGGCCAGCGATTCGCGGGCGCGCTCGACAAAGGTTTCCGGCCAGATCACGTTGCCCGGCTCGGTCACCAGATCGCGCGACAGGGCGACCGCCTCGGCCACCGGCTGCCACTCCGCCGCGTAGTCCGCTGCCGCCGCGGCACCGGCGGGGGTGCGGATCACCAGCTCGCCCTGTCCTGCGCGTGCGCCATCTCCGTCATTGCTGCTGCGGTACTTGTCGAACCGGTACTGGCCCAGCGCCGCACCAAAGGCAATATGCGAAGCCGCGCCGGCCTCGTCGCCGCGCCACAGCACCTCGATGCGGGGCGCTGCGCTGCGGGCGCCATCCTGCCCGAGCAGGCCGCCGAAATCCTCCAGCGCGCGCGGATTCACTGCGTCCTTGCCCACTCCGATCAACAGCACGCGATCGAAGTTGCCGATGCCCGGCAGGTCCAGCCTGCTGTCGCTGCGTCCCTTGAAATCCGCCGCATTCACCGCGCGCTGCAGGGCGCCACCGGTCACCGCGTCCAAATCGGCGAACGCGCCGCTGGCCACGTTGCCCTCGCGCACCGGAACCACCACGGTACCGGTCTCCGGAACCGCGTAGGCGTCGAAACGGATGTCGCGCTGGGCCGCGGCGGGCAGCGCCACGGTGGCGATCAGCAGGCTGATGGAAGCAACAAACGCAAAGCGATGTCGGGACATGAAAACTCCGGCAGTCAAAAAGCAGGACGCCGCCGGCGCACACGCCGACGGCCGCCCTCGGGAAGGGTTGGCTTGTTGATACTTTATAACAATGACATGACCGCCGCGCCGTGCCGTTGGTCATGCGGCACGGCGACCGCCTAGCGCGAAATCAGGTAGGCCGGCAGCCCCATCAGCGCCAGCAGCAGGATGATTCCCACCACCCGCACCAGCACCCAGCCCGGACGCTCGCGCAGCAGCGTGGCGAAAGTTTCCGCGGTGCCGTCGCGCACCGCGGCCTCGTGCTCGGCGCGCATCTTCGCCTGGCGCCCTTCCTGGTAAACGGACATCAGCCGTTTGGCCTGGTCGATATCCGAATCATGCTTGACCCAGATCGCGCCCAGTGAAATCCCGAACAGTCCGGGCCGGGTTTCGTACCAGGCAATGCGGTTGGCATCCAGCATGGCCCGCACCTCATCGGCTTCGTCATCCGGCACGTTGCGCAGGTTGAGCAGCAGCTTGGCCATCAGGACTCTCCGGCCGCGGGCAGCCGGTAATCGATGTCGTACGGCGGCGGCTCACCGCCCGGGCCGGTGAGGTAATGCTCCATCCAGCGCATCAGCCGCAGCGAGTAATCCCAGCGCGATGCCGCGCGCGCATTGCCGTGACCCTCGCCCGGATACAGCACCAGCCGCACCGGCGCCTGCCCGGCCAGCTGCAGGTAGCGGTACATCATGTACGACTGCCCCACCGGCACCCGCGGATCATCTTCGCCATGCAGGATCAGGGTGGGCGTGCGCGACTTCTGCGCGTGGGTGATCGGGCTGGCCTGACGGAACCCTTCCGGATCCTCCCACGGCCACTTGCCCATGTGCACCAGGTGCTGTTCGTAGGGAATGTCCCCGCTGGTCACCAGGCTGGCCTGGTCGGAGATGCCCACGAACATCACCGACGCTGCAAACCGTTCGCTGTAATACGTGGCGCCCCAGGCGCTGGCGTAGCCCCCGTAGGAGCCGCCGGTAATCCCGACCCGCTCCCCGTCCACGAGTCCGGTGGCGATGAGGTGGTCCACGCCGTCTACCAGGTCATCGAACTGCTCCATGCCCGGACGGCCCCGATCCAGCTTGGAGAACGCAACGCCGCGGCCGGTGCTGGCCCGGTAGTTGGGAAAGAAACTGGCGAAACCGCGCGCCGCCGCATACTGGGCCGGCTGCGCGTAACCGGTCAGCCAGCCGTTGGAGTAATGCGACTCGGGCCCGCCGTGCACCACCAGGATCAACGGCACGCGCTCGCTGCCGCGCCGCTCCAGCGGGTGCACCAGCACGCCTTCCAGTTCCAGGCCGTCACGGGCGGAATAGCGCACCACCTCCTGCCGTGCCAGGCGCACATCGGCCAGCCAGGGATTGCTGTCGGTCAGGCGCTGCGCCTGCTGCTGCCCGGCCGCCAGGTGGAAGACCTCGGCCGGATGCTCCGGCGACTGCCCCACCAGCGCGATCCCGCCGCTGGACGAGACGCTCAGCGCGCCCCAGACCGGCCCGCCGGCTTCCAGCACCGTGCGATCGCCGCTGCCATCCACACCGATCTCGCCAAGGCGGGTCTCCACGCCCTCATGACTGACATACAGCAGGGTCCGGGCATCGCGCCAAGCCACGTTCCACACATGGCCTTCCAGCTCCGGCAGCAGATCGCGCTGGGCGCCGCCGGCATTGCCGACCACGGTCAGGCGCCCTTCCCGCGGATCGTTTTCATCGGCGGCGGAGATGATCGCCAGGTGCGCGCCGTCCGGACTCCAGGCGAGTGCCCCGAGCTTGCCGGGATTGTCGACCCGGCCCAGCTCGCGGCCGTCAAGGTCGATGATCCGGACCCGGGCGAACACCAGGGTGTCGTCGGTCAGCTGGCGCGGGGTGACCACCAGGGCCAGGCGGTCACCCGCCGGGCTCCAGTGCACCGACTGCACGCTGCCTTCCACCTCCACCAGGCGCGGCGCGGCCTCCGGCGCGTCCAGCTGCGCGATCCACAGTTCAACCGGACGCCAGTCCTCCTCGTAGATCTTCTGGGTGAAACCCTTGCGCCGCAGTGCGGCAAGCGCCTCGCTCTCCGGCTGCTGGGACAGCAGTGCCGCCTGCCGGCCGTCTGCAGACAGGCTGAACGCGGTGATGTCACGCTCCAGCTTCGCTACCCGGCTGGCCTCGCCGCCCTGCAGCGGGATCCGGTACAGGGCGCGGCCCTTGTCGCCATCGCGGCGGGTCAGGAGACCCAGATGGCGGCCGTCGGGAAACCATTCAAATGCACCCACGCTGGCTTCGCCGGTGATGAACCCGCGGCTGTTGCCGCTGCCGTCCACCACGTGCAGCTGCGACCAGGCGCGGCCGTCATCATCAACCCCGGGGGTCCGCGGCACGCTCAGCGTATAGGCGATGTCGGAGCCCGTCGGGCTGATCGCCGCCCGGGTGACCGTCCGGGTCTGGGCCACCTGCTCCAGACTCATGCCATCGCGGGCCTGCGCTGCCAGCGTGAAGGGAATGAAAGCCAGCCATGCCAGCAGCAGCACGCGCCATCGGGCCATGTTCAAGATTCCGTAGACAGGGGCCCCGCACTTTGCCACAGCCGCCCGGCGGGCATAAACCGGGCCGCACCGGAACGACCTCACCGGCGCCCCGCGGGTTGCACATCGGCGGCGGGATCTCTAGCCTTCGGGCGGTATCACTTCTTTTCGTGCCGTGTGTTCTCCGGCATACCCCCTCTCCCCTCTTTTCCCATCCATCCAAGGAGATGCTCCATGGAGATCGCCTCCAATCGCGTTGCCAGCATTCATTACACCCTGACCAATGACGAAGGCCAGGTCATCGACCGCTCGCCCGAAGCACAGCCGCTGAGCTACCTGCACGGTGCCGGCAATATTGTCCCGGGCCTGGAGCGGGCGCTGGAAGGCAAGAGCGCCGGCGACACGTTCAACGTCGATGTCACTCCGGAAGAAGGTTACGGCCAGCGCAACGACGGCCTGATCCAGACCGTGCCGCGCGAAGCCTTCCAGGGCGTGGACAGCATCAACCCGGGCATGCAGTTCCGCGCCCAGACCGACAACGGCCCGCTGGTGGTGACCGTGGTCGAAGTGGACGATGCCCAGGTGAAGATCGACGGCAACCACCCGCTGGCCGGCCAGACCCTGCATTTCGCCATTGAAGTGGCGAACGTGCGCGAGGCCTCGGAGCAGGAGAAGCAGGTGGGCCACGTGGAAATGCCGGAAGCCGCGGGCTGATTTCCGCCCCAGGGTCGGCAGCGCCGGACGTGCAGTCGTTGGTGCGCGGCGGCCGACCCGCTTCATCAGACGGATGCCGGCCGTTGGCGCCGGCATCCGTTGCCAGTCTGATTCCCCTCAGCGGGCAGCGATGCCCAGCAGCCGGCGCAGGTTGTCGCGGGCGGCGGCATCGTAGCGCGCATGAAACAGGTCGCTGAGGAAGATCCGCGGCCGTTCCAGCAGGGCTTTCAGAAACCGGCGGCGATTGCGCCGGAACAGCCACCCCGGCACATGGCCACGGTATTCCGCGGCAATCGCCTGGTCATAGGCGTCGAACACTTCCGGCGCGGCGCCCAGGATCGCCATGTCGCAATCAAGGAAGTGGCGGACATCATCACCGTTGGCATCGTTGCCGAAATCGGCAGGCAAGTGCTGTCCGTGGCGCGCGGTCTGTTCGATCAGCCAGGACACGCGGGCCGCATCCACCCCGGTCTCCGGCTGCCAGCGTTGCAGATGTTCCACCGCCAACCGGGCCGAGCGGGTCTCGTTGTCACTGCGCCGGGCCTCGTAGATGGCATCGTGATAGAGCACCGCCAACCAGACTTCCACCGGCTGCGCCCAGCCCGGACCGTCGGCCACCTCGGCATAATGGCGGAGCACCTCCGCCACGTGATTGATGTTGTGGTATTCGCGCGGCGGCGTGCCGTAGGCCGTGCGGATGGCCTCCACCTGCGCTTCCGGCAGCGTCAGCGGGCCTGCTGAAAGCGGATCCACGCCAGCGGTGTTTTCGCGCATGCTCAGCCCGCCTGCACCGGGCGCAGCACCAGCACCGCGCCAATGGCCACCAGCACGGCGCCCAGCACCCGCCATGCATCCATCGGCCGCACCGGCCCCAACACGCCGAAATGGTCGAACAGCAGCGAGCCCACCAGCTGCCCGCCCACCACCAGGCAGATCAGCCCGGCCGCGCCCAGCTTGGGCACCAGCACCGTGGCGCACAGCACGAACAGCGCACCGATCAGGCCACCGGCCCAAATCCAGGCCGGCAGCCCCGCGAGCGTACGCAGTCCGGGCAGCGGCGTGCGCGTGGCCAGCAGCGCCACCGCCAGCACCAGGGTGCCGACGAAAAACGAGGCAAAGGACGCAAACAGCGCCCCTTCCGTGGCCTGCCCCAGGCGCGCGTTGATCAGCGCCTGGAGCGGCAGCAGCACGCCCACGGCTGCCGCCAGGGCAATCCCGCCGGCCATCCATCCGTTCATGCACGACTCCCGTTGCGAGGACGGCAACAGTCTAAGGCCGGGGCCATGGGAGACGGCATGAAGCCCGCGCGCGTCGGGCAGGACGCGACGCGGACGGCCGGATCAGGCGGTGATGCGCTCCAGGCGCAGCGCCGGATTCTCGGTGCAGTGCAGCTGGAAGTTGCGTCCAGCCATGGACACGGTGATCTCGCGCACATTGTTGACGATGCGCTGGTTTCCGCTGCGCACCTCGCTGCCATCGTGGATGCGCCAGGCAAAGCGCGACATCAGTACGGCCAGGTTGCGCGCGTCGCCGCGGGCTTCCGGAGCCGCCTGATCCAGCAGGTCCACCACATGTTCGGGCCTGACCCGGTTCCAGGCGCAGATGCCCTGCGTGTCGCGGTTGCGGCCGAGAGCGAAGCTGTCGCAGTTGTCGATCGCCTGATCCTTGTCCAATCCATAGAAATCCATGTTGTTCTCCTTTGCTTCCTGGTTGCGCCGGGCCGCCTCATGCCACCCGGTATTCGAAACTTCCCTTGTCATCGGCAGTCACGTCGATACGCGTGATCCTGCCTCCGTCCGCCATGCTGGCCAGCACATTGCCCGCGATCTCCGGCAGCAGCGTGCCGTTGAGGATGTGATCCACGTTGCGCGCCCCCGAGTCCACCTCGGTGCAGCGCGCCAGCACCGCTTCCACCAGCTCGCCGCTCCAGTCGAACACGGCTTTGTGGTTGGCTGCAACCCGGTCGCGGATGCGGCCCAGCTTGAGGTCGATGATCCTGGCCAGCACGTCATCGCTGATCGGGTAGTACGGCACCACCTTCAGCCGGCCGAGGAACGCCGGCTTGAAGTGCTTCATCAGCACCGGGCGCAGGCTTTCGCCCAGCGTGTCCGCATCGGGGATGTCCTGCTCTTCCTTGTTCAGGCAGGCCTGCATGATCTGCGCCGAGCCGACGTTCGAGGTGAGGATGATCAGCGTGTTGCGGAAATCGATCTCGCGCCCCTCCGCATCGTCCATCACGCCCTTGTCGAACACCTGGAAGAACATCTCCAGCACGTCCGGATGGGCTTTTTCCACCTCGTCCAGCAGCACCACGCTGTAGGGATTGCGGCGCACGGCTTCGGTCAGCACCCCACCCTCGCCGTAGCCCACGTAGCCCGGAGGCGAGCCCTTGAGGCCGGAAACGCTGTGCGCCTCCTGATACTCGCTCATGTTGATGGTGATGAGCTTGCGCTCGCCGCCGTAGAGGATGTCGGCCAGTGCCAGGGCGGTTTCGGTCTTGCCGACCCCGGAGGGGCCGACGAACATGAACACGCCCCGCGGCTTGTTCGGGTCCTCCAGCTTGGCGGTGGCCGTGCGCACCCGCTGGGCGATGGCTTCC
>DXCY01000116.1 GCA_019115725.1 Candidatus Luteimonas excrementigallinarum | reverse complement strand
GTACTCGCCCTTGGACTGGCGTTCGGAGCCCTGGCCAGCGGTTGCGCACAGGATGCCCCCGCTCCTGCCGCTGTCGACGCCGGGCCGTCCGCGCAGGTGGCTGCGGCCGGGAGCGAAGCCCACCCGCCTGCCGATCATGACCCGCAGGACGCGCACGATCACCACGATGTTTCCCACGCCGCGGGCGTCGACTTCCCGGTGCCTGACAACCACACCCCGTGGCAGCCGGATGCGCCGCTGATCGAAGGCATGTCGCGGGTTCGCGCGGCCGTCGCCAGCCTTGCCGGCGAACCGGACGCAGCCACCGTGCAGTCGCAGGCCGCGGAGGTCGACGCCGCGATCGACTACATGTTTGAAAACTGCAGCCTGCCGACCGAGCCCGACGTGGCCCTGCACGCGGTACTGGCCCGCCTGATGGCCGGCAGCCAGGCGCTGCAGGCGGACCCTTCGGACATCGCACCCGTGCATGACATGCACGGCGCCGTGGCCAACTACGAGGCCCTGTTCAACGATCCCGACGCCGGCTGATCCACCCGACCTGCAGGGCGCGCATGGCGCGCTCCCGCGGTGGCTGTCAGAGCATTGGCAGCTTGAGTCCCTGCTCTTTCGCGCACTGCTTGGCGATCTGGTAGCCGGCATCGGCATGGCGCATCACGCCCGTGCCGGGGTCGTTCCACAGCACGCGCTCGATGCGGCGGTCGGCCTCTTCGGTGCCATCGCACACGATCACCACGCCGGAGTGCTGGCTGTAGCCCATGCCCACGCCGCCACCGTGATGCAGGCTGACCCAGGTGGCGCCGCCGGCCACGTTGAGCATGGCGTTGAGCAGCGGCCAGTCGCTCACGGCATCGCTGCCATCAAGCATGGATTCGGTCTCGCGGTTGGGACTGGCCACGCTGCCTGAATCCAGGTGGTCGCGGCCGATCACCACCGGCGCCTTCAGCTCGCCATTGCGGACCATCTCGTTGAAGGCCAGGCCCAGCCTGTGGCGCTGCCCCAGACCCACCCAGCAGATCCGCGCCGGCAGGCCCTGGAAGCTGATCCGCTCGCGCGCCATGTCCAGCCAGTTGTGCAGGTGCGCATCATCGGGGATCAGCTCCTTGACCTTGGCATCGGTCCTGTAGATGTCCTCGGGGTCGCCGGACAGCGCCACCCAGCGGAACGGGCCCACGCCGCGGCAGAACAGCGGCCGCACGTAGGCCGGCACGAATCCGGGGAAATCGAAGGCGCTCGCGCAGCCCTCGTCGAAGGCCATCTGGCGGATGTTGTTGCCGTAATCGACGGTGGGAATGCCCTGCGCGTGGAAAGCGAGCATGGCCTCCACGTGGGTGCGCATGGATTTCATTGCCGCGTCGCGGACCATGGCCGGATCCGATTTCTGTCGCGCGAGCCACTGTTCCACCGTCCAGCCAACCGGCAGGTAGCCGTGCACCGGGTCGTGGGCACTGGTCTGGTCGGTGACGCAATCCGGCCGCACGCCGCGCTTCACCAGCTCCGGCAGGATCTCGGCCGCGTTGCCCAGCAGTGCAATCGACTTCGCCTCGCCGGCGGCGGTGTACTTTTCGATCCGCGCCAGCGCATCGTCCAGGTCCGTGGCCTGCTCATCCACGTAGCGGGTACGCAGGCGGAAATCGATGCAGCTCTGCCGGCACTCGATGGTCAGCGAGCTGGCACCCGCCAGGCTCGCCGCCAGCGGCTGCGCACCGCCCATGCCGCCGAGGCCCGCGGTCAGGATCCACTTGCCCTTCAGGCTTCCGCCGTAGTGCTGGCGACCCATCTCAACAAACGTCTCGTAGGTGCCCTGCACGATGCCCTGACTGCCGATGTAGATCCACGAACCCGCGGTCATCTGGCCGTACATCATCAGGCCCTTGCGATCGAGCTCGTTGAAGTGCTCCCAGTTGGCCCAGGCCGGCACCAGGTTGGAATTGGCGATCAGCACCCGCGGTGCGTCGGGATGGGTGCGGAAGATGCCGACCGGCTTGCCGGATTGCACCAGCAGGGTTTCCTCGTCCCCCAGCTGCCCGAGCGATTCAAGGATCGCGTCGTAGCTTTTCCAGTCGCGCGCGGCCCGGCCGATGCCGCCGTACACCACCAGCTCTTCCGGCCGCTCGGCCACCTCGGGATCCAGGTTGTTCTGGATCATCCGGTAGGCCGCCTCGGTCAGCCAGGACCGGCAGGACAGCTCGCTGCCACGCGGGGCGCGGATGCTGCGGGCCGGATCAAGGCGGGGATCGGACGAACGGTCGGGTTGGGAGTCGGACATGAAGGGCTCCATGACGCAGGCGGGTCGATGCCCGCCGGTCGCGGGCGCGGCGATTATCGCACCGCCCACACGCAGGCGCCCGGCCGGGGCCGGGCGCCCTGCGCATCAGGGAAGCCAGCGGAAGCCCGTATTCCGCAGGGCCAGCGATCAGCGGATCGCGGGATCCAGCCGCCGCAACGCATCCTGCAGGTCGGTGGAACCGGTGCGCTCGATGTCCTCGCGCGTATAGACCCGCCCGCCGGAGGCCACGCACTCGGCCCGCTCGTCCTTCGAGCGCGCATTGCGGTTGGCGATGATGCGCGAGCCGGTCTGCTGGATGCAGAACCGGTCGCTGCTCCGGTCACGCTCGGCGCGTTCCTGCCGGGCTTCCTGCCGCCCGCGCTCCTCGGGCTCCACCTCCTGGGCGAAAACACCCGAGCCCATGCCGGCCATCGCCAGCAGTGCCATCGCTGCCGCACTACGCAGCAGCGCGCTCTTCAACAGCGCACCCTTCAACAGCGCGCTACTCAGCAGATTGTTCATGGCCCACCTCGCATGTTGTCAGGGATGGCGGCAGGTTACGCCCCGCAACGGCAATACCATGTGGAAAACCGGCCGCCGACGCGCAGGCGTTAAGACCATCGTCAGGTGCCAGCCACCGTCATTTTTGCCGCTTATCATTGCTCGCCATGAACAGACTCTTTCCCCTTCGACCCGTCGCCCTGCTGCTGGCACTGCTGCTGGCCGGCTGCGCCTCCTCCCCGTCCACGCCCGCGCAGGATGCCGCCCGCAGCCCCTACACCCTGCTGCTGATTTCTCTGGACGGCGTGCACCCTGATGCGCTGACCCGCGGCGACACGCCGAACCTGTCGCGCCTGGCCGCCACCGGCGTGCAGGCGGAGTGGATGAATCCCTCCTACCCCACCCTGACCTTTCCCAACCACTACACCCTGGTGACCGGGCTGCGACCCGACCGCCACGGCCTGGTCCACAACGTGATGTCGAGCCCGGAGCTGGGCCGGTTCATGCTCAGCGACCGCGACGCGGTGGGCGATGCGCGCTGGTGGAACGATGGCGAGCCGCTGTGGGTGACCGCCGAGAACGCCGGCATGGTGACCGCCACCATGTTCTGGCCCGGCAGCGAGGCCGCAGTGCGCGGCGTGCGCCCGACCCACTGGAACCTGTTTGACGCGGAGCTGCCCAAAGCCGATCGCGTGGAGCAGGTGCTGGGCTGGCTGAGCGCCCCAGCCGACAGCCGCCCGCGCCTGGCGACGCTGTATTTCGAGCATCCCGACAGCGCCGCGCATGCCAACGGCCCGGCTTCGGACGAGCTGCGCGCGGCCATGCGCGCGGTCGACGCGCAGATCGGCCGGCTGGTGGAAGGCATCCACGCCGCCGGGCTGCAGGACAGCGTGGATCTGGTGATCGTGTCCGACCACGGCATGGCCGAGGTGCCGGAAGGCAACGTGGTGCCATTCGAAGACATGGTGGACCCGGGCGATGCCGAGCCGATCAGCTTCGGCCAGGTGGTCGGCTTCCAGCCGGTGGAAGGGCGCGAGGCCGCGGCCGAGGCGGCGCTGCTGGGCGAGCATGGGCGCTATGCCTGCTGGCGCAAGCAGGAGCTGCCCGCCCGCTGGCATTACGGCACCCACCACCGCATTCCCGCCATCGTCTGCCAGATGCAGGAGGGCTGGGACGCCCTGCCCGCGCGGTTCATCGAACGGCGCCCGCCGGGCACCCGCGGCTCGCACGGCTATGACCCGGCGCTGCCCTCGATGCGCGCCATTTTCATTGCCAACGGCCCCTCGTTCGCCAGTGGCCTGCGCCTGCCGGCATTCGACAACGTCGATGTCTACCCGCTGCTCGCGCGCCTGATCGGCGTGGAGCCGGCCGCGCATGATGGCGATGCCGAGCGCCTGCTCCCCGCGCTGCAGCCGCAGGCGGCCGAGTAGGCAGCCGCCGCCACGGCGCCCGCCCGGAAACCCCGGCCCGTGAAGCGGCCGGGGCAGCCTCGGTGCTAACCTGCAGGCACGCTGGTTTCCCCCGGGATGACGCCATGAGCATCTTCCACACCCGCATCGACAGCCCCATCGGGCCGCTGCTGCTGGCCGCCTCCGACGCCGGCCTGCACACCATCGAATTCGCCGCAGCCAGGCATCCGGTAAAACGTGACGGGCGCTGGCGCGAAGGCGACCATCCGCTGCTGCGCCGCGCACAGGCGCAGCTGGATGAGTACTTTTCCGGCCAGCGGCGCAGCTTCGACCTGCCGCTGGCGCCGGAGGGCACGCCCTTCCAGCGCGCGGTCTGGCAGGCGCTGGAAACGATCGATTACGGGCAGACCCTCAGCTACGGGCAGCTGGCCGAGCGCATCGGCCGCCCGGCCGCCTCCCGCGCGGTGGGCGCCGCCAACGGCCGCAACCCGCTGCCGATCGTGGTGCCCTGCCACCGGGTGATCGGCGCCAGCGGCGCGCTCACCGGTTTCGGCGGGGGCCTGCCCACCAAGCAGTTTCTGCTGGAACTCGAGGCCAGCCCGGCCCACGCCCAGGCGCTGTCCGCCTGAGCCCTGTCCCGGGCTCAGGCCTGGGTGAGATGGGCCGCGATGGCCCGTCTGAACGGCGCGACCCGGTTGGCCACGCGCAGGGTCGCGCGCCGCAGCACGCGGGCCACCCGATGCTCATCGTTGTACAGACGGAGCACAGTGCGGGTGGCTGCGTAGATGGGCAGCGCAGCCGCATGGTGCTGGCGGTGGTAGCGGGCCAGCACCGCGTCCGCGCCGATATCCGCGCCGCTGCGATGCGCGGCCAGCACCGCGCCGGCCAGCCGCTCCTGGCCCTGCAGGCCGAGGTTGAACCCATGCGCGGTGACCGGATGCATGCCCACCGCCGCGTCGCCGATCAGCGCTGCACGCCGGGCCACGAAGCTGTCCGCGTACACCGATACCAGCGGGTACACGTGCCGTGAACCGGTCATGGTCACCTCGCCCAGGCGGCCGCGCATGCGCCGCTGCAGGTCGGCCGCCAGCGCCACATCATCCATGCCCTGGGTCCGCTCCATCTCCGCCGGGCTCAAGGTCAGCACCGCAGAGGACAGGTTGCCGTTCAGCGGCAGCAGGGCCAGCGTGTGACCGTAGTCGAACCACTCCCACGCCACGTGTCCGTGCGGCCGGGTATGCCGGAACCGGCACACCATCATCCGCACGCCGTGATCGCGCGATCGTGCGCCGACGCCCAGCATCCGTCGCAGCTGCGAGAACCGGCTGTCGGCCGCCACCAGCAGACGCGCTGAAAGATGGCGGCCATCCTCGAGGCTCACGGTGACGCCATCGCCGCCCTCGGCCACCGCCTGCACGCCGCAGCCGGCCACCAGCTCCACGTTGTCCTGGGTGCTCACCGCCTGCCAGGCAGCACGGCGGATCACATGGTTGGGCACCAGCCAGCCGAGCTTTTCGCTGCGTCCGTCACGGGCGCTGATCTGCAGGGCATGGGCGGAATCACCATCGCTGATCCGGGCATCGCGCAGGTCCGAGATGTCGTCGGGATCAAAGGCCTGCCACAGGCCAAGGCCCTCCAGGATCCGGCGCGACGCGTGGGTCAGCGCGATTTCCCGCCCGTCGAAAGCAGGGTCGGCAATCGCTTCCAGCGGCTGCTTTTCCACCACCGCTACCGACAGACCGCTGTCACGCAGCGAGCGGGCAAAACACAGCCCCGCCGGTCCCGCTCCAACCACCACCACATCGAACTTCATGCTGCAGCTCCTGATATTGATCCGGTACCCGGGCCGGGAGATGTCCCGCCCGCGCCGGCATGCCTGATCCGGGTCGCCAGCGTGGCCGTACCGGCCCGGCGGCGCCTTGATCCAGGTCATTTTCCCCGATCCGCGCCGTCAATGCCCAAGCCGCTGCCGCAGCCCTATTGTTTTTCCCCGCTCAGCACGTGGCCACCCTGATGCAGGTCCAGCCGCGTCACCTCACCGGAGGCATCCCGTGAAAAGCGGATTTCGATGCCGTACGCCGCTGCCTCGAAGACATCCTCATCCACCGCATCCAGCGCGAACGCGCCCTGCCCCGTGGCCTGGGCGAGCAGCACGCCGTCCTGCTCGCTCACCACCAGGTCGAAGCCGGACATCAGCGGATAGGTGCCCGTGTAGGCCCGCAGCGCTTCGGCCGACAGCGAGGGCGCCACCGCCGGCCGCTCGGCCGGGCGCGCTTCCGCCGGTCGCGGCTGGCCCAGCGGAATGCTGTCATCAAGCAGGTGGCCGACGACATCGCTCACCCCGCCCTGGGCAGTGAGCCCGGTATCGGCCAGCACCACCACCGCGCGGTCACGCGCCAGGTCAAACGCGATCATCGAGGAAAAGCCCCCCGTGCCGCCGTCATGCGCGTGCACCAGGCGCTCGCCGATGGGCAGCAGCAGCCAGTTCATCCCCATCGCCTGGTCGGCGGCGGTGGCCACGGGCTGCTGGGCCAGGCGGATCGCTTCTCCCAGCCGGCCCGGCGCACCGCCCAGCTGGGCCCGCACATAGCGCACCATGTCATCCAGCGTGGCGCGCACGCCGCCCGCGCCGGTCAGCGCGGCGTCAAACGTCCACGGCGGAGTCTCCCGGCCGTCAGGCAGGTGGCCCGCTGCCACCCGCAGCCCGTCCGGCGCGCGGGCAACGTGCGCATGCTGCATGCCCAGCGGCGTGAACAACCTGTCATCCAGCAGCTGCTCGAAATCCATCCCGGCCTCGCGGGAGAGCAGCAGCGACAGCAGCATGGTGCCGAAGTTGGAATATTCGAAAATCTCTCCTGGCGCCTGGGCGAGAGTCGCATCCTGCAGTGAGCCCAGCAGCTGCTCCACGTCGAAGTCCGCGTAGGGATCGCCCGGATTGCTGATCTGCAGCCGCGAGGGAAGCCTCGGCAGTCCGGAGGTATGGGTGACCAGATGCCGGAGCAGGATCGGCTGGCCCGCGTAATCCGGTACCACCGTGCCCGCAGGCAGGTGGCTGGCCAGCGGATCGTCCAGCGATGCACCGCCGCGCAGCACCAGATCGGCCAGCAGAATGCCGGCCATCGACTTGGTGACCGAACCGATCTCAAATGCCACATCCGGACCGATCCGGTCGCTATCGGCCGGATCGGCGCAGCGCCATGCCCGGGCCACCTGGTCGCCTTCGATGACCGCAGCGGCCATGCAGACGCCGCTGCTGTCGCCCAGCACGCGCTGGTTGAGGATGTCCCCCAGTGCATTGTCGTCCATGGCATTGGCGCCCCCGGAAAGGATCAACAGGGTAGCGGCAAGCAGGCCAGCGGACAGGCGATTGAAACGTGACATGGTCATGCGTTCTCCTCCTCGTTCAATGCGTCGATCTGGCGCTGCAGTTTCCCGGCATGGGCACGGAACTTCGTTCTCGCCGTACGCCGGTTGTACCAGCCGATACCGAGATAGAGGACCACGACCACGGCCAGGTACACCAGCGCGAACATCGACAGCCCCCGCAACGCCAGGGTGATCCCGGCAATGCCGATGAGCGGCGGGCCGAGATACCACAGCCACACCTGCTCCAGCATCCGCGCCTGCGCCAGGGCCGCATCGCGCTGCCGGCCAAGGTTTTCCACCAGCGGCAGCTGCGGCTCGTCTTCCGGCACCTGCCGGCGCGCCTGCCGCAGCCGCAGCGGCACCACAACCGCCCAGGCCACCAGCAGCACGGAGAAGCCGAATGCCGCCCACTCCCCCCGGGATGCCATGCCCAGCGCCGTCAGGGTGAAGAACACCGCGACCGCCACCGCCCCGACCGTCTCGATCAGGTCGCGCCGCCGTAACCGCCTGCGCATTGCCTTGTCCAAAGCCTGCAGCTCGGCAATGGAAGCGGCCGGCACTGCCGGTGCATCGTGGCGCCATTGTTGCTTGAGGCTGTCCCAATCCATGCTCATCCCTCCACGAAGTGTTGTTCGAATGCCTGGCGCAGACGGGTCATGCGCACGGCCACGGCGTTGGGGCTGAGTCCCAGGACCTCGGCGATCTGCTCGCGCGCCATCCCCTCCAGGTCCATCACCAGGACCGCACGGGGCACGGGCTCAAGGGTGGCGAGGAAGGCATCGAGTACATCCATCGGATCCACCGCGTGCCCGCTGTCGCCGCGTTCGGGCACGGCATCCAGCGGCACGTGCTCCCTGCGCGGCTTGCGCAGATGGCTGAGCGCGGTATTCAACGCCACCCGGTACACCCAGGTGGACAGCTGCGAGCGGCCGTCAAAGCCCCCAAAACTCCGCCACAGCTGCAGGCGCATGTCCTGCAGCAGATCCTGCCAATCGTCCGGCCCGGCATAACGCCGCGCCAGCCGCACCAGCGCCTGCTGGTTGTCCGCCAGCATCGCGGTGAACGCCGCACTGATATCCGTCTTTTCCATGACCGCCTTTCCAGGGACTCATGAAGATTGGTCGCTGCGCGGGCCGGAAATTTTCATCCGCCCGCCATTCCGGGGTCGGCCCGATACGGAGCGAAGCCCGTCCTTCAGCAGGTCGGCCCTACGCGGCCGAAGCGGGCGATGTGCCGGTTCGCGGCGCGTTGGGGGCGTAGCCCCGACCTACCGGGTCAGATCGTTGATGGCTTGG
>DXCY01000115.1 GCA_019115725.1 Candidatus Luteimonas excrementigallinarum | reverse complement strand
GGCCGGGAGGCCTTGCGCGTAAGTAAAGGAGGAGGCCGTAGCCGCAGGCGCAGGCCGGGGGACATGGAGCGCAAGGCCTCCCGGCCGCGGCGGGGCCCGTCAGGTCAAGGCGAGGTAAATCGAAGAAGCCGCACCGGGACTTGGGAGATGGGCCTTTTTGTTTGGTAGTTGCGTGTCGCCGTGGCTGTGGTGCCCGGGGCGGGAATCGAACCCGCATAGGGTTTCCCCTGAGGGATTTTAAGTCCCTTGCGTATACCAGTTTCGCCACCCGGGCCGGCATCGCACTAGGGTGCCTCAGTGCGGCCCTGGGGGAAAGCCCGGAGTGGGGAAGCGCGCCTGCCTGGACTCAGCCGAAGGTGGCAACGACCTCGAACTTGCCGTCGTCGTTTTCCGCCTCAACGCTGGCCGGCATGCCGTGATACAGGCTGCGGGCATCGGCCATGATCTTGGCGATCTCCAGGCCCTTGGCACGTTCGGGGAACCAGAAAACGGGGTTGCCGGCATCCAGCAGCTGCCAACCACCGTAGGACTTGACCAGTTGCAGAGTGGCCGTGTTCACGGGCGCGCTCCATGCAGTAAGGAGGGCGCCCCGGCCCAGCAGCCGACTTGCTCATGGTCGCGGCCAGAATCCTTTGCAGAGCGGCATCCAATGCCTGTTGCATGGCCGTGCTGCCGGGGCACGGACAGAATGGCTTTCCGGCTGGCGGATGGCAGTCGGCATGATGCCCGTTGCCGCGTAGGAAAAATCTGACCCCCGTGATTCCGGTCACACTGCGGCGCCGGCTGCCGGTCAATCCGGGCTGGGGCCGCCGTCTTCTCCCATGAGGAAGCGGTCCAGGTAGTGCGCCGCCTTGGCGCCCTGGCCGCAGATGCGGTGCAGCACGCTGCCGTATTCCAGCACTACCATCATGCGCCGGGGGGCGATATCGCCGGTGGAGCCGGCGCGCAGCACCGCGGCCTTGAAGTCCTGGTAGATCTGCTCGAAAGCGGTCGTCAGCTCCGCAGGGGGACGCGCGGTCACACCCGGCGATGTGCCGGTTTCCACCAGCAGCCGGGCGGCAGTGTCCCGCAGTTGTTGCAGGCTGGCGGCCGCTTCTTCCACTTCCACGTGGGCCTGGGGGCGCAGGCGGGCGAGCTCCGGTGCCAGCTCGGCCAGGTTCATGTGGTACTGGGCCACGCGCAGGGAGTGCGGCAGACGGGCTTCCAGCGCGGGGTCGCGGATCTGGGCGTGGATGCTGGCGGTGTACTCGCCCACCGCGGCCTGCAGCGATTCGATCACCCGTCGCCCGGCCTCCAGCTGCGAGCCGCGGCCACGCGGGGCCTCCAGCGCCGAGCGGCAGTATTCCAGTGCCAGTACTTCCATGCGGCGCAGCTCCATGCCCAGCGCGTCCATCGCCAGCGCCGGGGTGACCAGCAGGTTGGTATCCAGGTGCCGGGGGCGGGCCTGGTCTTCTTCGGCGCTGCTGAAACGGCGCTCCAGGAAGGTGACGAAGCGCGGCGTCAGCGGCCACATCACGCCCACGCCGAGCAGCTTGGTGAGGGTGTGGAAGATGGCCAGTGCCAGGGCCACGTGCGGCTGGTGCATCAGCAGTCCGGCCAGGGTCTGGGCCAGCCACAGCAGGGCGGGCAGCAGGGCCAGCGCCGCGCTGGCGGTGACCACGTTGAAGGTGACGTGCGCGGCCGCGACCCGCCGTGCCGGCGAGGTGGCGCCGATCGCGGCCAGCACCGCGGTGGAGGTGGTGCCCACGTTGGCGCCCACGATCATTGCTGCAGCGGCTTCGATGGGCATCATGCCCCCGGCCGCAGCGGTGAGGGTGATGGCCAGGGTGGCGCTGGAGGATTGGGTCAGCAGGGTCACCACCATGCCGGAGAGCACGAAGGTGGCCATGCCGAGCAGCCCGCCCTGCATCTGCTCGTGCAGGGCGAATTCCGGACCAATGCCGGCAAAGGCGTCGCGCAGCACGTCGATGCCGAGGAAGAACAGGCCGAACCCTGCGGCGGCCTGGCCCAGGGCGCCCCAGCGCGAACTGCGCGACAGCGCCCAGGCGATCGCACCCACGCCGATGGCCGGCAGCGCCAGCACCCGCAGATTGAGGTTGAACCCGGCCAGGGCCACCAGCCACGAGGTCAGGGTGGTGCCGAGGTTGGCGCCGTACACGATGCCGATGGCCTGGCCCAGGCTGAGCAGACCGGCGTTGACGAAGCCGATGGTGGCGAAGATCACCGCGCTCGATGACTGCACCCCGGTGGTGATCAGCAGGCCCGACCCCAGCGCCCGCACGCGGCTGCGGGTGGCGCCAGCGAGGATGGTGCGCAGGCCGCCGCCGGCCGAGGCGGTGAGGCCATCGGTCATCAGCCGCATGCCGAGCAGGAACAGGCCGATCCCGCCGATCAGGTTGAACAATCCGCTTCCCATGGTTCCCCTGTTCTGAAATTCCGGACCGCTGCTCCGGTGGCGCGTTGTTCCAGGGCGGGCTGCGCTGGAAACCGGTTTGATTATCGCAGCTGGCCCCGGCCAAACCCCGCCCCTGGAAGCGCGCGTGCCCGGCGGAAGGCTGGCGCCCACCCACGGAGGCCGCGTTAGACTTGGGGCGTATCCGCCGTCTGGGACCTTGATGAGCCGTTATCTCGCGTGGTCGGCAAGCATTGCGTTGACGCTGCTGTCGGCAGTGCTGGCGCTGGGCTGGCCGCAGTGGTGGTGGGGCGTGCCCGTGTTCGGGGCGCTGGCGCTGGTGGGTCTGGTGGATATGACCCAGCGGCGCAGTACGCTGCGGCGCAACTATCCGCTGCTGGCGCACTTCCGCTACGGACTGGAATCGATCGGTCCGGAGATGCGCCAGTACCTGATCGAGGACGACACCGCCGAGGTGCCGTTCTCGCGCCAGCAGCGGGCGCTGGTGTACCAGCGGGCCAAGTCGGTCAGTGACGTGCGCCCGTTCGGTACCCAGCACGATGTCTACGCGCCGGACTTCGAATGGCTCAACCACTCGATCGCGTCGGTGGAGATCGAGTCGCACGATTTTCGCATCGTGGTCGGCGAGGGCTGTGTGCAGCCGTACTCGGCCAGCGTGTTCAACATCTCGGCGATGAGCTTCGGCTCGCTTTCGCCCAATGCGATCCTGGCGCTCAACGCGGGCGCGAAGGCGGGCGGCTTCTTCCATGACACAGGCGAAGGCTCGATCTCGCGCTACCACCGCGAGCACGGCGGCGACCTGGTGTGGGAGATCGGCTCGGGCTACTTCGGCTGCCGCGATGACTGGGGCAGCTTCAACGAGGAGCGTTTTGCCGCCAATGCGACCGACCCGCAGGTGAAGATGATCGAGCTCAAGCTCTCGCAGGGCGCCAAGCCCGGCAAGGGCGGGCTGCTGCCGGGAGAGAAGGTCACCACCGAGATTGCCGCCGCGCGCGGGATCCCGGTCGGCGTGGACTGCGTCTCACCGCCGCGCCATTCGGCCTTTTCCACCCCGGTGGAAATGATGCGGTTCCTGGCGCGGTTGCGCGAGCTGTCGGGCGGCAAGCCGGTGGGCTTCAAATTGGCGATTGGCCATCCCTGGGAATTTTTCGGGATCGCGAAGGCGATGCACGAGACCGGGCTGCTGCCGGACTTCATCGTCGTCGACGGCTCGGAGGGCGGCACCGGCGCGGCGCCGGCGGAGTTCATCGACCACGTGGGCGTGCCGATGCAGGAAGCGCTGATGCTGGTGCACAACACCCTGGTGGGGCTCGATCTGCGCGGGAAGGTCCGCATCGGCGCGGCAGGACGCATCACCAGCGCCTTCGACGTGGCCCGCACCATGGCCCTGGGGGCCGACTGGTGCAACGCAGGCCGCGGCTTCATGTTTGCGCTGGGCTGCATCCAGGCGCAGAGCTGCCACAACGACAAGTGTCCGACCGGGGTGGCGACCCAGGATCCTTCGCGCTGGAAGCATCTGGACGTGGCCGACAAGGCGATGCGCGTGCAGCGCTTCCACGACAACACCTTGCTAGCGCTGCGCGACCTGATCGGTGCGGCCGGGCTGGTGCATCCGCAGCAGCTGGGGCCGGAGCACATCCTGCGGCGCGAATCGCCCGCCCGGATCCGTTCGTTGGCGGCGATGTACCGTTTTCTCGAGCCGGGCGAGCTGCTCCACGGGGCGCCGGAGCATGCGGTGTTCAAGGCCTTCTGGGCCGATGCCCGCAGCGATTCGTTCGAACCGCCCGAGCGCCTGCGCCGCCTGCGGGAAACAAAATCCCGCTGATGCCTGGCTACGCGGCGCGTCGGCCGCGTAGGGCCGACCTACAGGTGCCCGGCGTAGGGTCGAACTGCTGGCCCGCTCCGATCCGCCGAGGATCCGGGGCGACGCCTCCGTAGGTCGGGGCTACGCCCCCGACGCCGCGCGCTTCAATCGAGCAGTTCCAGTACCCGCTCGGGCGGTCGGCCGATTACCGCGCGCTCGTCGCGCATCAGGATCGGCCGCTCGATCAGCCGTGGATGCGCCGCCATCGCCTGGATGATCGCGTCGTCGCCGACCGACTCATCGGCCAGGCCAAGGCTGCGGTACTCCTCTTCCCCGGTGCGCAGCAGCTCCCGCGGCCGGATGCCGAGTTTGCGCACCAGCGTGCGCAGGGTGGCCGCGTCGGGTGGGGTATCCAGATAGCGCACCACCTGCGGTTCGATGCCGCGTTCCTGCAGCAGTTCCAGCGCGCCGCGGGATTTGGAGCAGCGGGGGTTGTGATAGAGCACGTAGCCGGTCATGGGACCTCCGAAAGCGGATCGATCAGCCCGCCATCGTAACGTGCCCGTTCCAGTAGAGGATCAGGATTCCAGCAGCTGGCGGATCCGGGCGGCGTCGTGGTCAAGCAGCTGCAGGCGCTCCTTGCCGTGTTCGCACAGCAGCATGAACATCAGGTCCAGCAGCTGCTGCAGCGCGGCGTGGTAGAGCAGCGGCTCCACGTGCGGGCGCTCGTCGTGGCCGGACACCACCAGGCTCAGGTCGGCGTGGGCGCGCAGCGGGTTGGGCGTGTTGCGGGTCACGCTGACCACCTGGCCCACCCGGGTGCTGAACAGCCGGCTGAGCTCGGTGAGCACGGTGCGCCTGCCGTATTCGGAGAACACCATCATCACGTCTTCGCGGCTGGCGTTGGCCAGGCTGGTGGGCATCAGCACCGGATCGAAGTGATACACCGCCAGGATCCCCAGCTGGGCCAGGCGCAGGGTGAAGGCGCGGGCCACCACGCCGTCCTGGCCCAGGCCGATCACGAACACGGTGCGCGCGCCGCGGATTGCATCCACCACCGCTTCGATCCGGTCGTTGGGGTTGAGCAGCCGGGTCTCGCGCACCGCATCGGTCTTGGCCTGCCACAGCAGTTCGCCGGGGCTGGCCTGGTCGTCGCTGGCGGCCGGCGCGGGCGCACCGTTGTCGCCGTTGCTGCGCACCAGGTCTTCGCTGATGGCGTACTTCAGGTCCGGATAGCCCTTGAACCCCAGCTTCTGGCTGAACTTCACCACGCTCGACTGGCTGATCTCCAGCGCATTGGCCAGCTGCTGCGAGGAGTAGTCGCGCAGCAGGTGGGCGTTCTCGAGGATGAAATCCGCGATACGCCGCTCGATTGCCGACATCTGGTCCCGCTGGGCGCGGATCTTCAGCAGCGACGGCATGGCAGTGCTCCGGTCAGGGGGCCAGCGGTTCGAGCCCGCGGATCTCGCGGATGCCAAGGCCCGGCGCATCGCTGATCGAGATTTCCGATTCGTTGAAGTCCACGCCGCCATCCACCGGATCGAACGCGCACAGCGACGGCCCGTCCAGGTCCACCTTGCGGATGATGTTGGACTTGGCCACCGCCAGGTGGACGGCCGCGGCCACGCTGATGCTGGTTTCGATCATGCAGCCGATCATGCATTCCACGTCGTACAGGGCGGCGATATCGGCGACCCGGATGGCGTTGGAAATGCCGCCGGTCTTCATCAGCTTGATGTTGATGATGTCGGCCGCCTGCTGGCGCAGCAGCTCGATCACCTCGGATGGGCCGAACACGCTTTCGTCGGCCATGATCGGGGTGTGCACGCGCTCGGTGACGAACTTCAGCCCGGCAATGTCACGCGCCTTTACCGGCTGCTCCACCAGTTCCAGCTGCACGCCGGCGTCCTCCAGCGTGCGGATGGCGTACACCGCCTGCTTGGCGGTCCAGCCCTGGTTGGCGTCCAGGCGCAGCAGGGCGCGGCCTTCCACGGCGGCATAGATCGCCTTGACCCGCTCCAGGTCGACGTTGATCTCCTTGCCGACCTTGATCTTCAGCGATTCAAAGCCGCGCTCCACCGCCGAGAGGGAGTCGGCCACCATCTTGTCGATATAGTCGACGCTGATGGTCAGATCGGTGGTGATGGCCGGGTCGCCGCCGCCGAGCATGCGGTACAGCGGCGCGCCGTAGAGCTGCGCCCACAGGTCGTAGATGGCGATCTCCACCGCCGCCTTGGCGCTGGTGTTGCGCTCGGCGCAGCCGTGGATCAGTTGCAGGATCGCGTTGAGATCGGCCACTTCCATGCCGATCAGGCGTGGGCCGATGAGCCTGCGGATCACCTCGATGATCGAGCCGTGGGTATCGCCGGTGATCACCGCGGTGGCAGGGGCTTCGCCATAGCCGACGTTGCCGGTGTCGGTATGGATGCTGACAACAATATCTTCCACCGTATCCACGGTGCGCAGGGCGGTCTTGAACGGGGTCTTGAGCGGGACCCGGAGCATGCCGAGCCGGACTTCAGTGATTTTCATGGGTGTGGCGGCTTCCGCGGCTCAGGGCCGGATACGCTGGATGTTGGTGATGCGGTCGGTGGTGGGGGTGGTGGCGTTGGACATCATCGGCAGGATGGGGGTGACCACCACGCCGTTCAGGCGCAGACGCACCAGCTCGCCGTCCGGATCGGGCAGCCAGCTCATGCCGGCGGTGTCGTGGATCGCCACCGGCTCGCCGTCAACGTGGCCCAGGATCATCATCACGTGGCCGGGGATGAACACCAGATCGCCCACCCGCGCCTCGGCCAGCGCATCGATCCGCGCCTGGTGGCTGTCATCGGCGCTGAACGCCAGGCGGTTGAGTGCCGGGGTCACCGACTGCCGGCTGGTATTGCGCGGCAGCAGCACGCCGAAGCTGCGGTAGATCTCGGAGACGAAGCCGCTGCAGTCGCGGGTGCCGTAGGAGTGGCCCCAGCCGTAGCGTTCGCCGAGGAACTTGAAGGACTGGCGGATCAGGTTGGCTTCGGTCAGCGGCAGGTAGTCATCGGCCACGTCGGCCGAGCGCGGCAGCAGGGCGGGCTCGAACGCCAGCGTGCCGTCATCGTTGCGCACCGGCAGCTGGATCACGTGGTGGGCCGAGGCCAGCTGGCCGTTGACCGGTTCCAGCGGCGGCCAGTCCTCGAGTACCGGCACGCGCAGGCCCATTTCCAGCTGCACATCAGACACCCGCGGGTTTTCCGGGGTGTACACGGTATGGACGGTGGCGCCGGTCACCACCAGGAAAGCATTGCTGCGGCCCCAGGCCAGCACCGCGTCCCTGGCGCCTTCGGCCACGTACTGGCGTTCGATCCAGGCCGCGTAGCGCTGGCTGACCACGAACAGCCACTCACCATCGGCGCTCTCATGGGTGATGACCAGCGGATCGCCCGGGAACAGGGCGCTTTCCTGGAAACGGTCGATATCGCTGTCGCCCGCCGAGTGGAAGACCCGCAGCCGGGTGGGGAAGGCGCGCAGGTCCGCGCGCTGTACCGCCATGCCGTAGCGGGTGGCCTGGTCGGCGGGCACCGCGTCCAGGGCGCGGTTGGCGCCGATCGCCGCCAGCACGTCGGCCTCCACCTTGCGCCCCTGTTCGTCGAACAGGTCGCGCGTGGGCAGGGAGGCCAGGTCCTGGATCCAGCCACTGACCTGATCGCCGGACAGGCGCGCGGGCAGGGCCTCAAGATCGAAGATCGACGGTTCCTCGGCCACCATGCGGGCATTCTGTTGTGCAATCTGTGCCGGGGTGAGGATGATCCGGTCGGGTTCGGCCAGCGCATCCAGCCAGTAGTCGGGCGACAGCTGCGCTTCGCTGAGCCCGGGCACGGCGAGCGGTGGCGTGGCGGCGGCGGGCGCACGCGCGGACAGCGCCCCCGGCAAGGTGAGCACCAGGCCCAGGAGCAGAACCGTTAAGCGCATGGGATTTCTTTCCGGAAGACGGGGTTGCACCGCATCATGGAATACATCATTCAGGAAAAGCAAGAATCGAGAATAAATTATTGACGTGCCTTCGACGGCCATGTTACACAGCCCTGACAGTTTCCCTGGGGAGGAGAGAACTGCAGTGAGCAGGGCGAGCACAACCATCCATACAGCGTCACCGGCAGCGGACCGTGCGTCCGGCCATTCCCCCGATCCATCCATGCCCGCCCGATGCGGGACCGCCTCCCGGCCGCCTGTGCGGACCCGGGATGCAGCCGTGCCCGCCTGATCACCACATCGCTTTCAGCGAACCCGCTTCAACGACCCGACATCAGTACCCCCGAATATCAGTACCGGAGAGAATCGCAATGAACGCCAGTCATACCAAACTCCGCCGCGCGGCCCTGAGCCTGGCCCTTGGCGCGTGCCTGACCGCCGTCGTACCGGTGGCCGTGGCGCAGCAGGTGACCGGCGCCGTGGCCGGCCGCGCCACGGCCGGCGACCAGGTCGTGTTGACCAACCCCGCCACCGGTTTCAGCCGCTCGGTCACCGTTGGTTCCGATGGCAGCTACCGCCTTGGCCAGCTCCCGGTGGGCGATTACAACCTCGCCGTCACCCGCGACGGCCAGGCGCTGGGCCAGCCGCTTGAAGTCAACGTGTCCCTGGGTGGCACCACCACGGTCAACCTGGGCGCGGAAGGCAATATCTCCAACCTCTCCGCGGTGCAGGTGGTCGGCAGCCGGGTGGTGAACCGGGTCGACGTGCGCTCCACCGAATCGGCCACCAACATCACCCGCGAGGAGTGGGCGCGCCTGCCCGTGGAGCAGAGCCTGAGTTCGGTGGCGCTGCTGGCGCCGGGCGTGGTCACCGGCGACTCGTCGTTCGGCGGCATCTCCTTCGGCGGCTCCTCGGTGGCGGAGAACTCGGTCTTCGTCAACGGCCTCAACGTCACAGATTTCTACCAGAGGCGGAGCTTCTCGACCGCGCCGTTCGCATTCTTCCAGGAGTACCAGGTCAAGACCGGTGGTTACTCGGTCGAGTTTGGCCGTGCCACCGGCGGCGTCATCAACGCCGTGTCGCGCTCGGGCAGCAACGAGTTCGAGGGCGGCGTGGAGGTCACGTTCGAGCCGGACGCCTGGAAGGCGCGTGGCCGGGACCGCATCATCACCGGGGAAAATTCCGACGGGACCACCTCCACCGCCATCTACCGCGGCAGTCGCGACCGCAGCAGCTTCACCAAGGCCAACGTCTGGGCCTCCGGTCCGCTGATCCGCGACCGCCTGTTCCTGTTCGCCATGTACGAACAGCGCGACAGCGACTCCAAGTACACCAGCAACACCGGTGCCACCTGGTACGAAAGCGGATCCGACAACGGTTTCTGGGGCGCCAAGATGGACTGGCGCATCAACGACAACCACCTGCTGGAACTGCTGGCGTTCTCCGACGAGGGCGACAGCGACCTGACCACGTTCGGCTACGACTGGGACACCGGCGAAAGGACCGACGCCACCGGTACCAGCGTGAGCGAAAGCGGCGGCAAGAGCGGCTCGATCACCTATACCGGCTACTTCGGCCAGAACTTCACCGCCAAGGCGATGTACGGCATCAACCAGAGCCAGGCGTTCACCTCTTCCCCGGCCGACGGCCTGTGCGAGGGCGTGTTCATCAACGCCAGCTACAGCGATATCTACGACGCCATGGGCAACCCTCCGCTGGGCTGCCACCCCACCGGCAGCTCGATCGTCGCCCACGAGGACGAGCGTGAAGTGGGGCGGCTGGACTTCGAATGGACGCTGGGCGACCACCAGCTCCGCTTCGGCATCGACCACGAGATCATGACCACCGACCGGACCACTTACTACCCCGGTCCCACGGGCATGCAGTACACCGCGTATGACATGGCGCCGGGTTCGGAGCTGGACAACGGCACCGTGATCCCGGGCGGGGTCACCGAGGTGCTGATGGCGCGCAGGCGCCTGGATGGCGGTGTGTTCGAGACCACCGCTAGCGCGTACTACCTGGAGGACACCTGGAGCGTCACCCCGAACTTCCTGCTCAACCTGGGCCTGCGGGTGGACAGCTTCGACAACAAGACCGCGGCGGGCGGCAGCTTCATCAAGATGGACAACCTGGTATCGCCGCGGCTGGGCTTCTCCTGGGACATGCAGGGCGACGGCAGCACCAAGCTGTTCGGCAACCTGGGCCGCTACTACCTGCCGGTCACCAACAACATCAACTACACCTTCGCCGGCGGCCTGACCGACGAGCGCACCTTCTACGCGCTTGAAGGCTGGGCCGAGCAGACCAATCCGGTCACCGGTGGCTCGTACATGGCGCCGATCATCGGCACCCAGATCGGGCCGGTGGACACCAACTACAACGTGGAGGTGGGCGACCTGCGCCAGAGCGTCGATGCCGACCTGGACGCGGTGTACCAGGACGAGGCGATCCTCGGCTACCAGGCGATGCTGAGCCAGGCCTGGTCATGGGGCGTCAATGCCACCTACCGCCGGATGAAGAACGCGCTGGACGACGTTCGCATCAACCACACCCCGTGCGGGCCAGTGGGCTACAACCTGTGGCCGATCGCCAACCCCGGCAAACCGCTGACCATCTGGGGCGATGCGAGCATCGGCTGCGATACCGAGGGCTGGATCACCATCGACACCTCCCAGGACGGCTACATCAAGGGCGGCAGCGGCGAGGTGGTCGGCTACTTCGAGCCCAAGCGCACCTACAAGTCCATCGAGCTGCAGATCGACCGGGCCTGGGACGGCGTCTGGGCATTCAACGCTTCCTACATCTGGTCCAAGCTGAGTGGCAACCACGAGGGTCCGGTCAACTCGGATACCAACTACGGCGACACCGGCATGGTCCAGCACTGGGACCACCCGTCCAACAACCAGGACTACGGTCCGCTGTTCAACGACCGCCGTCACCAGATCAAGCTGCGCGGAAGCTATGCACCCAATGAGCAGTGGGCGTTCGGCGCCATGGTCACGGCCATGTCCGGCGCCCCGATCAACATGTTCGGCGTGACCTGGCCCAACGACGACATCGGCGGTGCCAGCTTCGTGACCGAGGGATCGGGTGGCGGCACGTTCTGGCATTGCGTGCAGAACTGCTCGGGATCATGGGACGAGCGGGTGTATGAATATGCCGGCCGCGGCGCCGGTGGCCGCACGCCGTGGACCTACAACGTGGGCGCCAACGTGACCTGGACGCTGCCGGTGGACGGCATCGACCTCAAGGCCAGGCTCTCGGTGTACAACCTGCTCAACAACGATGAAGTGATCAACGTGCGCCAGCGCTACGAGATGGGCCCGGGCGTGTCGCGCGGCCTGCACGGCACCGGCACCCGCTGGCAGTCCCCGCGCTACGCGCAGCTGGTGGTGACCTGGAACTTCTGATCGCCGGCAATACGCTGGAGAAGGAACCGCTGCCGGCACTGGTCGGCGGCGGTTCCACCAACCAAGGAGCAGTTCCCGCTGTGATCCGTCCTCTTTCCCTCATCGCGGCCGCGCTTACGGCCGCGATTTTTTTTGCCCCGGCCGCGGCCAGCGGGCCGATCCCGGAAGTCACCGCCGCGGTGGACGACGTCATCGAGCGCTACGGGCTGCCCGGTATCGCGGTAGGCGTGGTCGTGGATGGCCAGGTGCGGCAGATCGAGGTGCGCGGTGAAACCGCCGCCGGCAGCGGCGATCCGGTCCGCAGCGATACGCTGTTCAAGGTGGCGTCCAATACCAAGGCCATGACCGCCGCGCTGCTGGCCCGCCAGGTGGATGCCGGCCTGCTGGCCTGGGACGACCCTGTGGTCAAGCACCTGCCGGACTTCAGGATGTACGAGGACTGGGTGACGCGCGAGATCCAGGTGCGCGACCTGCTGATCCACAACAGCGGCATGGGCCCGGGCGCCGGCGACCTGATGCTGTGGCCCGAGCCCAACCACTTCAGCCGTGAAGACGTGATCGCGGGGCTGGCGCATCTCAAGCCGCTGTGGAGCTTCCGCTCCCGCTACGCCTACGACAACACCCTGTACATCGTGGCCGGTGAGGTGGCCGCGGCGGCGGGTGGTGCGCCGTTCGATCAGCTGCTGCGGCGCGAAGTGTTCGAGCCGCTGGCCATGCACGGCTGTCGGATTGGCGAGTGGCGCGTGGACGAGGCCGGCAGCGTTGCCGCGCCCCATGCGCTGCGCGACGGCAGCTGGGTGGCGCGACCCGACGGCGAGGTGGTGGCCGATATGCCAATGGCCGCTGCCGGTGGCGTGCGCTGCGGTCTGGACGACATGCTGCGCTGGGTGCAGGCCTGGCTGTCGCCTGCGCAGAGTGAGGGCTGGCTTTCCAGTACCCAGCGTGAGGCCGCGTGGACGGCGCACATGCCGATGCCGATGGGCCAGCGCATGCGCGACTGGAACAACAGCCACTTCTCCGCCTATGGCTACGGCTGGCGGCTGACCGACGTGGACGGCACCGCGAAGGTGTCGCATACCGGCACGCTGTCGGGCATGTATTCGGCCGTCACCCTGCTGCCGGAGCTCGACGTGGGCTTCGTGATCCTGCTCCACTCCAATGCCGGCCAGGCGCGGACCGTGCTGGAGCAGACCCTGG
>DXCY01000114.1 GCA_019115725.1 Candidatus Luteimonas excrementigallinarum | reverse complement strand
GGGCGCCGGAGCACCCCGCTGGGTGTGCAATTACTCTTCGGCCGTGCCGCGCTCGTCGGAGGCTTCGCCGCCGCCGGGTTCCGGCGTGGCCTGCACGTGTCCGCCACCCGGTCCCACGCGCACGTTGCGCGCCGGCACCACGGTGGAAATGGCGTGCTTGTAGACCATCTGGCTGACCGTGTTGCGCAGCAGCACCACGAACTGATCGAACGATTCAATGGTCCCCTGCAGCTTGATGCCGTTGACCAGGTAGATCGAAACCGGCACGCGCTCGCGCCGCAACGCATTCAGGAAAGGATCCTGCAAAGACTGTCCCTTGGACATGGAATATCCCCAGCTTGGTTATTGTTGTAAACGGCCGTGGCCACGCCGCGCCTCGATCCCCTTGGCAGCGACGGGCCGATGGTACACAAATCACCGGCCCAGGAACCGGGACACGGTGCCCCGCAGCGCCGCTTCCTGCGACTGCGGATCAAACCAGAGCGCATCCAGCTCGCCGCGCAGCCAGGTCAGCTGGCGCTTGGCCAGCTGGCGGGTGGCGGCGATGGCGCGTTCGCGGAAGCCGGCGGCATCCACCTCGCCGTCCAGATGCTCCCAGGCCTGGCGGTAACCCACGGCGCGCAGCGCCGGCAAATCCAGCGGTGCCGGATGGGCCTGCAGCTCCGGCAGGGTGCGCAGCGCCTGGACTTCCTCGATGAAACCTTCCTCCAGCATGGCGTCGAACCGACGCCCGATGCGCTGGTGCAGCACGGCCCGCTCGGCCGGGGCCAGCACCAGCTTCAAGACCCGGAAGGGCAGCCGCGCCGGTGGAGGCGACTGCTGCAATTCGCTGATTGTGCGGCCGGTGAGCGCATGGACTTCCAGGGCACGCTGGATCCGCTGCGGATCGGTAGCGTGGATACGCTGGGCCGCCTGCGGATCAATCCGCGCCAGTTCCGCATGCATCGCAGGCCAGCCTTCCGCCTCGGCGCGGGCGGCCAGCCGGGCCCGCGTTGGCGCATCGGCCGGCGGCATGGCCGACAGCCCGCGCAGCAGGGAGCGGAAGTAGAGTCCGGTGCCGCCTGCCAGGATCGGCAGCCGGCCGCGGGCGGCGATGTCATCCAGCGCAGTACGCGCGTCGGCGGCGAACTCCGCGGCCGAATACGGCTCCCACGGTTCGCGTACATCGATCAGGTGATGCGGCACCCCGGCGCGCTCGGCTGCGCTGGGCTTGGCCGCGCCGATATCCAGCCCGCGGTACACCAGCGCCGAATCGACGCTGATGATCTCCCCGCCCAGCGCGCGTGCGCATTCAAGCGCGAACGCGGTTTTCCCCGAAGCGGTCGGGCCCATGATGGCGATGGCTGCCGGACGATGGTGGATCGACATGCCCGGATTATCCGCCACCTGGCCCGGTCAGTAGCCGGTTTCGCGCAGCGACTGCCTCACCTGCTGGTGCCGGGTCTGGATTTCCGGCGAAGGCGCCCGCCCCATCAGGCTGACCACCACAATCGCCAGCGTGGCCATCAGGAAACCGGGCACCATTTCATACAGCGCGAACCCCAGCTGCTTCCAGGCAATCACAACGACAGCGCCGGTGATCATTCCAGCCAGCGCACCGTTGCGGGTCATGCGGCCCCAGAACAACGACAGGATCAGCACCGGCCCGAACGCGGCGCCGAAGCCCGCCCAGGCATAGGCCACCAGCCCCAGCACGCGGCTTTCAGGGTCGCGCGCAAGCCACAGCGCCACCAGCGACACCAGCAGCACGCTGGCACGCCCGACCCAGACCAGCTCGCGCTGGCTGGCATCCTTGCGCAGGAAGCCGCGGTAGAAGTCCTCCGACAGCACACTGGAACACACGATCAGCTGGCTGGACAGGGTGCTCATCACCGCGGCCAGGATTGCCGACAGGATGATACCCGCGATCCAGGGATTGAACAGCAGCTCCACCGCGACGATGAAGACCCGCTCCGGATTGGCTTCCACCGGGCTCGCGACTTCCGGATTGAGCGCGAAGTAGGCGATGCCGAAGAAGCCCACCGCCAGCGCGCCCACCATGCACAGGATCATCCAGGTCATGCCGATCCGGCGTGCTTTCGGGATCGAGTGGATGCTGTCGATGGCCATGAATCGCGCCAGGATATGCGGCTGGCCGGCGTAACCCAGTCCCCACCCCAGCGCGGACACGATCGCGACCAGTCCACCGGCACCGATCCAGTTGAGGTTGGTTGGATCCAGCTCGCGGATCAGCTCCAAGCCATCACCCAGCCCGCCGCTGTGCGTCACCACCAGGATCGGCGTAATCAACAGTGCAAACAGCATCATCGTGCCCTGTGCCACGTCGGTCCAGCTCACCGCCAGGAATCCGCCGACCAGGCTGTAGAGCACCGTCACAGCCGCACCCCAGAAGATCGCTTGCGTATACGTCAGCCCGAACACGCTCTCGAACAAGCGCCCTCCGGCAACCACTCCCGACGCGCAGTACACGGCAAAAAACACCAGGATCACCACCGCCGCCAGCACCCGCAGCACCTTGCTGTCGTCCTTGAAGCGGTTGGTCATGAAATCCGGCAGGGTCAGCGCATTGCCGGTGCGTTCGGTATAGACCCGCAGCGGGCCGGCCACGTAGTGCCAGTTGAGCCACGCACCGGTAACCAGGCCAAGCCCGATCCAGGCTTCCGACAGACCGTTGAGGTACATCGCCCCAGGCAGGCCCATCATCAGCCAGCCGCTCATGTCCGATGCGCCGGCCGACAGCGCCGCGGCAGTGGGGCTGAGCCGGCGGCCACCCAGGATGTAATCGTCGAAGTTCTTGGTCGAGCGCCAGGCGTAGAAACCGATCAGCACCATTCCGGCGAGATAGGCAAGGAAAGTAACGACAAGTGGCGTGCTGGTCTCAAGCATTGGTAGCGCGTTCCCCATCAGATCCGGCCGCCGGCACGGCGACGACAAGGGCGCAGCCTAACGCAGCCAGCAGTTGCCGTCAGCCCATCATGACCAACGGCAGGGGGCCGCGGACGGCCCTGTCAGTCGTCCGGCCAGAGGGATTGCAATGACGCTTCACTGCGGCGTGGCAAGGCAACGGCATCCACCGCCTCCCACACCCTGAGCGCATCCACGGTGGCGGCAACATCATGCACACGCAGGATCTTCGCCCCGCGCTGGGCGGCCAGCAGATGCGCCGCGACCGAGCCGTATACGCGTTGCTGCGGCACATCGCGGCCAGTGATTTCACCAATGCTGCGCTTGCGGGACAGGCCCGCCAGCACCGGCACGCCCAGTTCGCCGAATCGCTCCAGCTGCGCGAGCAGGGTCATGTTGTGCGCGGTGGTCTTGCCGAAGCCGAACCCCGGATCCGCCACGATCCGCGAACGGGGAATCCCCGCCACTTCGGCGGCGAAGATGCGCTCGGCCAGAAATCGGTGCACTTCGCCCACCACGTCATCGTAGGACGGCGCATCCTGCATCGAGCGCGGCTCGCCCAGCATGTGCATCAGCACAACCGGCACGCCCAGCTCGGCGGCGGCGTCCAGCGCACCTTCTCGGCGCAGGCCGTAGATGTCATTGATCAGGCCTGCACCGGCAGCCACCGCCGCGCGCATCACTTCAGGCTTGAAGGTGTCGATCGACAGCGGCACGCGGGTTTCGCTGGCCAGCCGCTCAATGACCGGCACCGTGCGGCGCAGCTCTTCTTCCAGCGGGACGGCATCAGCGCCGGGGCGGGTGGATTCACCGCCGATATCCAGGATGTCGGCGCCTTCGGCCACCAGCGCCAGGCCGTGGGCCACCGCGCCTTCCAGGTCGAAGTGGGCTCCGCCGTCGGAAAACGAATCCGGGGTGATATTGACGATGCCCATCACCCGCGGTCGGTCGAGCGCCAGCGGACGGCCGGCGCAGTCAAGCGTGGGGGTGGTATCGAACATCAGGCGGCTTCCGGCAACGGCTCCGGTTCAACCGGAGCCTGCTTGATCAGGTCTGCTCGGCAGGCCCGCCGATCGGCAGGGTCTGGCCATCATCACCGCCATCGCCACCGTCGCTGTTCTTGCGCGACTTCTCCCAGCCCATGGGCGGCGGCGGATCACGGCCTTCCATGATCGCGTCGATCTGCGGCACGTCGATGGTCTCGTACTCCAGCAGCAGGTTGGCCATGGCGTGCAGCTTGTCCATGTTGCCGCTGAGGATCTCGCGGGTACGCTCGTAGGCACGGTCGAGGATGCCGCGCACCACTTCGTCGATCTTGCGCGCGGTATCGTCGGAGACGCTCTTGTGCTGGGTCACCGAGCGGCCGAGGAACACCTCGTCCTCATCGTCGCTGTAGGCGATCGGACCCATCTCGTCGGACAGGCCCCACTTGGTGACCATGTTGCGGGCGATCTTGGTGGCGCGCTCGATATCGTTGTAGGCGCCGGTGGTGACCTTGTCCTCGCCGAAGATCAGCTCCTCGGCCACGCGCCCGCCGTACAGCGAGCACAGCTGGGATTCGATCGCCACCCGGTTCATCGAGTACTTGTCGCCCTCGGGCAGGTACATGGTGACGCCCAGCGCGCGGCCGCGCGGAATGATCGTCACCTTGTAGACCGGGTCGTGCTCGGGCACCAGGCGGCCGACGATGGCGTGGCCGGCCTCGTGGTATGCGGTCAGCGCCTTCTCGTCCTCGCTCATGGCCATCGAGCGGCGCTCGGCACCCATCAGGATCTTGTCGCGGGCGCGGTCGAAGTGGTCCATGCGCACGTCGGAGGCATTCTCGCGCGCGGCAAACAGCGCCGCCTCGTTGACCAGGTTGGCCAGGTCCGCGCCGGAGAAACCGGGCGTGCCACGGGCCACGATCATCGCGTCCACGTCGTCGTCCAGCGGCACCTTGCGCATGTGCACCTTGAGGATCTGCTCCCGGCCCTTCACGTCGGGCAGGCCGACCACCACCTGGCGGTCGAAGCGGCCCGGGCGCAGCAGCGCCGGATCCAGCACGTCGGGACGGTTGGTGGCGGCGATCACGATCACGCCCTCCCCGCCCTCGAAGCCGTCCATTTCCACC